>JABGQJ010000120.1 GCA_018648945.1 Victivallales bacterium | reverse complement strand
GAACTCATTCCATTCCCCGGTCCATGCCACCCATTCCCGTCGTCGTCGTCGAAGCTGCCACCTTGTAGAACGGGATGGGCTCCTTCAGCTTCACCTGGATCACGAACGATGCCAGGTTCGCTCCCGTGCGGGGCGGGTAATACTGGATGAAGTCGGTATAGGCCTTGTCGCCGTCGAAGAACTCGGATTTCCCCAGCTTGCTCAGGAAGATCGACTCGGGGGTGCCTCGCACCACCTCCTTCTCCACTTTCTTGCCATCTTCGTCGGTCGGTTCGCCTTCGCCAGGATCATCGACGTTGGCTCTCATGCGGGGGTCATTGTTGGTCGGTCCGGTCTTGCGGATCTTCGCCAAATCCAGGTAGGTTACACTATGCCCTACAAGCTTCAGGCCGGTAATCATGACGTCCTCGCCTTCTGGGGCGTCCGACCCGCCGTCACCTTCGTCGCCGAACATGCCGCCGCCGACGTCGCCACCGCTGCCACCTTCGTCGCCGAACATGCCGCCGCCTTCCATGCCCATGCCCGCCATGCCGCCGCCGACGTCGCCTTCGCCGCTCATGCCATCGCCCTCGTCCCCGTCCGCATTCCCGCCGGACGAGGTGCTCTTGAGCTCGCCAATAATCGGGGTGATGGAGACGAGCCAGAGGTTATCGCCTCTGATGGTATAGAGCTCGTTGATGACTTCGGGCCAGTTGCTTCTCTGACCAAGCAGTGCGCACAGGCTCTTGTACTGCTCGTCCCGTTGGCCCCCCTCGGCCTGGGCTTGCTCGATGGCCTTCTTGAGATCCTCCGGCTCGCGCCGCTTCTTGCTAAGCTCCGTGGCCGTGAGGTCGTAGAGCGCGGCGCGGAAGTCCACTCCCCGCCAGGCAACGGCCAGCACGAGGACGAGGAAGATCATGCTCAACACCAGGTACGGCTTCTTGCGACGCAGCGCCTGCTGGCGAGTAATGCTCTCGGGGACGAGGCTGACCTCGATTGGACAGGACATGCGATAGCGCAGGCCCAGGCCGATCACTTCGCTGAACATGTGCGCCACTTCCTCGAGGCGGGCGCGATCCACGCCAGGGCCCAACTGGACCACCCCGAAGGGGTTGAGATACTCCACCTCCATCCGGAGCTTCTCGGCAAAGAAGTGGTCCGTGTAGGTCATGGTCGAGCTACCGCCGGTGAGATACAGCTTGACCGGTCGGTTGCCCTTCTGCTGGGCGCGATAGACGCTGATGGAGCGGTTGATCTCGCCGTGGAGGCGAGCCATGACGTTGCGAATGATCTTGGAGACGGCGGCCGCAGTCTCGGACTCCGGCTCGGCATAGGCGCCACCGAGGGCGACGAAGCCGTGACGGCGCTTGAGTTCCTCGGCCTCCGCGAAGCCAATGCCGAATTCCTTGCCGATCTGCTGGGTGATCGAGTGGCCAGCGATGGGAATCGTGCGGGCGAAGATCCGCCCGCCGTCGGCGAACAGCAGGTTGGTGCTGCGACCCCCGATATTGAGAATCATCGCGCACTCGTCCTGGCCGACGCGATTGGCGCGACCGGCGTTGTAGCATGATGCGGGGGCCACGTCCACCAACAACGGCTCGAGCCCGACGGCCTGTACGGCCCCGGTCATCTGTTCGACGATGTCGTTCTTGATCACCACGAACATGACATCGATGTCGTCGCTGTCCGGCGAGGCGATCAGCTGGTAGTCCCAGATGACCTCCTCCATGGGGAAGGGGACATTCTGCCTGGCTTCGAACTCGACGATCTGGCGGATGCGGCTCTGATCGTCGGAGAAGGGGGGTAGGCGAACGAAACGCGTGAAGGCGGATTGCCCGGAGATGGAGAGCAGCGTCCGCCTGGCAGTGAAGTGGTTCTCCATCAACATCTGCCGCAGGAGGCCGGCAACCACCACGGAGCGGGAGCTGTCGGTCAGCTCCTCCTCGTATTCGCGGTGGGCGAAGTTTATCAGAGTGACGGCCTCGCGCCCGGGATATTCAAATTCCCCGACCTTGATGCTGGTCGCGCCGATGTCGATCGCGAGGATTCGTTCAGCTCTTGCCATGGGCCTAATGTTCCGGGTAGCGAGTAGAAAAGTGGAGAACGGAAAAGGTCGCCTGTCTCTTGACTCAGCGGATACCGGTAGAGGGCTTGATATGCTCGTAGAAGTCGTAGTCCATTGGGGCGAACGGCGTCCGGTCGCGGGTCAGCAGAGTGTCGGCAACGTGTTTGACGCGGGGTTCCTTTGCCTGCCACCAGCTTCCGGGCGGACTTTTCGACCGCCCGTATTTTTCGGTTTCCACGACTTGGCCGTTCACGACCGCTTCGACGCGGACCCAGACGTTGGCCTTGGGAATCCGCTCCTTGTCGAAGTAGCGCCGACTGAAGGCGGGACGGATGTAGACGACCGCGTGATGCTTCTCTCCCTTGGTCTCCACGTCCAGATAGACGACTTTGGCCTGGAGAAGGATGAACTGCTCGCGGGCGGTCTTGACGAGCACGTACCAGCGTAGCTCGACTTGGTCCAACCAGCCGCCTCTGCCGCCGCTAGCCTCGTACTCGGTGAAGATCTGCAGCCACTCATGCTCGCCCTTGGCCTGCGGATGGGTCGCGTCCTTGTACTCCGGGGTGGGCACGTTGTTCAGCTCGAAGTCGGTGAACTTGATTCGCGCCCGGTTTCGATTCTGGGCCTGCAGACCGCCAGCCAGGAGAAGGCTGAAAACCAGCAACGCACAGAATCTCGGTGACCGTGTTGAACTCTCCATCCAGCTTCTCCTAAAATTCGAGCGGGACAACCGGGGATGTGGGAGGGGCTCGGAAGACTAAGTTGGGTTGCGAGTTGGGTTGCGTGTGTACCATACGGGCGTCGGATTCTCAAATCAAGGCTATCTGCCCGGCCATTTTACGCTCTGGAGTGCCGAAGCGCAAATGCGGCGGGCTTGGTATGCGTTTAAGCCTCGGCACGCCAACGCATGCGGGAGTTGACAGAATGTCGCAGCGGACGGCGTCTTCCGAGGTTCGCTTCGCCAAAAGCGGCGGCAACCCCCAATGGCACGGCGCTCTGAGACGCGGCCACGCGGCTCTCGCTCTCGGTTGTGCGCGCCTTCATCTCCTGCTGAACAGCCACGGCCGCAGCCCGTCGAATTTCGGCATCAGCCTGGGCGATCCGCTTGTCCGCTGCGGCTTGGCTCGACTGCAGGCGGGCGGCCACATTGTCCAACACGTCCACATCGGCGATGTCCACCGAGAGGATCTCGAAGCAGGTGCCGCTGTCCAGCCCTCTGCTCAGAACGCACTCCGAGATGAGTTCGGGCCGTTCGAGGATGGCGCGATGGGACTCCGCACGCCCGATGGCGGTCACGATCCCTTCTCCGACGCGCGCCATGATTGTCTCCTCGCCGGCGCCACCGACCAGATGCGCCAAGTTGGTCCGCACCGTGACGCGCGCCCGGGCCGCGAGGCGCACCCCGTCCTGGGCGACGCCCGAGATGGCACTGAGCCCAGAGCCAGCGGGAGGACAGACCAGCACCTTGGGGTTGACCCGGGTGTTCACGGCATCCATGACGTCGCGACCCGCCAGATCGATGGCAGCCAGACTGTGGAAATCCACATCCAGACCCGCCTTGTCGCCCGAAATGACGGCATCCACAACGGAGCCCAGGTTGCCGCCACAGAGAACATGGGCCTCCAGATCCTCCATGCTGATCTCCAGCCCTGCATTCCACAGGGTGATCAGACAGTCCACCAGGTATTCCGGGTCCAGGCGGCGAAGCCGGGCAAAGAGCAGTCCGAAGAGGCTGACCGGCATGCCTGCGGCCTTGGCCCGCACCCACACGTTGAAGAACATGGCGAAGAGCACCACGAAGAACAGGAGGACGGCGGCAGGCACAGCCAGGATCACCCAGACGTACGGGGGAGGCATGTCTTAGATCTCCTTTTTCGTGTTCTGCGGGGAGCGCCTTCTCCGGCTCCCCCGCCAAGTTCCAGGGCGGTCATGGCGACCGATTCGAGTCGCAGACTCTGCATTAAGATACGGTAGGGCAGGGATGCCCTCCATACCAGTCTTGCGGTACAGATGATCCCCGGAAGACGAGATTTCACGTGGCCCGGTAGTTCGGCGCGTCTCTGACAACGGTCACATCGTGCGGGTGGGCTTCCTGGCGACCGGCGGCGCTGACGCGCACCAGTTCCGCCTTGCTCTGGAGTTCGGGAATGTTGCGCGAGCCACAGTAGCCAAGCGAGAAGTGCACGCCGCCCGCATACTGGTGCAGGACCTCCGATACGGGGCCTCGGTACGGGACCATGCCCTCGATCCCCTGGGGTACGAGCTTGGCATCGTTGTCCACATCTCCCTGGCTGTAGCGTTCGCGGCTGCCCTTGCCGCTCTTCATCGCCTCCAAGCTGCCCATGCCCCGGTAGACAACAAACCGGCGGCCCTGGTGCAGAATCCGTTCGCCGGGGCATTCCTCGGTGCCGGCCAGCGCCGACCCCATCATCACCACCGACGCGCCCACGGCCAAAGCCTTGGCCACATCGCCCGAGTATTTGATGCCCCCATCGGCGATGACCGGGATCTCGCCCTTGACCGCTTGGGCGGCAGCGTAGATAGCGGAAATCTGCGGGATGCCCACCCCGGCGACGACCCGGGTCGTGCAGATCGAGCCGGGACCGATGCCCACCTTCACGGCGTCGGCACCCGCCATCATCAGATCGCGGGCGGCTTCGCCGGTACCGATATTGCCGGCCACCACGTCCACCTCGGGGTGTTCGCGTTTGACCAGCTTGAGCATCTCGATGACCCCCTTGGAGTGGCCATGGGCGGTATCGATCACCAGCATGTCCACATCGGCCGCAACCAACCGCGCCACCCGTTCCTGGTCGCCGGGGCCAATGGCGGCGGCAACCCGCAGGCGGTGGCGGTCATCCCGGCTGTAGGCGGGCTCGCGCTCCTCGGTCAGGTTCTTCACGTCGTGGAAGCTGTAGAGCCCGACCAAGCGCCGGTCGGCATCGACGATGGGCAGTTTGCCGACCTTGTGGCTGACCATCAGCTCGAAGGCCTGGTTCAGGTCCGTTTCGGGCCCGCCCACGAGGGGATCGTGGGTCATGATTTCGCTGACCTTCATGCTGTAATCGGTCAGGAACTTCATGTCCCTGGCGGTGAGAATGCCCACCACGCGTGCATCGTCGCCAAGGATGGGGAAGCCGCTGAAGGTGTAGTGATGCCGCTCTTTCTCCCCAAGCACTTCGCTCACCAGCATGTTGTCCCTGAACACCACCGGCTTGCTGATCAGGCCGTTCAGGTAGTGTTTGACGCGTGACACTTGGCTCGCCTGCGCCTCGGGAGTGAGATTCTTGTGAATCACTCCGATGCCGCCAAGGCGGGCCATGCCGATGGCCATCTCGCTCTCGGTGACCGTGTCCATGGCGGCGCTGACAAAGGGCATGTTGAGCGCGATGTTGCGGCTCACGCGGGTGGCGATGCTCGCCTCCGAGGGAAGGAAGTCCGCGTACTTGGTCACCAAAGACACGTCGTCAAACGTGAGTCCCTGGTGCACGTGCGCTTGCATGAACTCGACGAGTTTGGGGCTGTTCACAGCTGGATCTCCGTATGATGCGCGTTCCGAAGTTCCCAGGGAATTTAGCTTCGCCAGGGGCAACCCGCAACCTCCGGCCAACATCTTGCCACCGGGTCAGGCAATCTTGAAAAGAGCGGGGTGCGGGGTACAGTTTGCTTCGCGGCCAAATCCCGGCTTGCCGGGCTCTTCGGTTCTGCACAACCAAGAACGGTTCCCCCTATTATAAAGAGTAGAGATGATGGCTCAGATTTCCGCCCTCCAGCAGGCGCGTGCCGCCTACCAGCCGAAGCTCCCTCCCGTGCTCGCCGAAAACGGCCCATTCGTGACCCTGGTCGAGGGTGCGGACACCACATCGGTGGCCGATCACGAAGCAATCGCCGGGCTCTTCGCCAACACCTATGGCCTGCCGATCGTGACCTTCGCGCCCGGTGCCCAGTCCGAGCTTCCTGCCATCAAGGTAGGCGTGATCCTCTCCGGCGGCCAAGCCCCGGGCGGGCACAACGTCATCGCCGGGCTCTTCGACGGCCTCAAGGCCCTGAACGAAGACAACGAACTCTTCGGCTTCCTCGGCGGCCCCAGCGGGTTGACCGAAAACGAGTACAAAGTGCTCACCGAGGAGGTCGTCGACGAGTATCGCAACACCGGCGGCTTCGACATCATCTGCAGCGGTCGCACGAAACTGGAGACCGAGGAGCAGTTCGAAACGGTCGCGAGCAACTGCCACAAGCTCGGCGTCTCCGCCCTGGTCGTGATCGGCGGCGACGACTCCAATACCAATGCCTGCCTGCTGGCCGAGTGGATGGAGGCCAACGACAAGGGCATCCAAGTCGTCGGCTGTCCGAAGACCATCGACGGCGACCTGCGCAACGAGCAGATAGAGATCAGTTTCGGCTTCGACACCGCGACCAAGGTGTACAGCGAACTGATCGGCAACATCATGCGCGACGCCAGTTCCGCCCGCAAATACTGGCACTTCATCAAGCTGATGGGGCGCAGTGCCTCCCACATCGCGCTCGAATGCGCCCTGCAGACCCACCCGAACTGCTGCGTCATCTCCGAGGAAGTCGAGGCCAAGGCCCAGACGCTGGACGAGGTCGTCGCCGAGATCGCGGCAACGGTCAAGGCCAGAGCGATGGCCGGCAACAATTTCGGCATCGTCCTGATCCCCGAGGGACTGATCGAGTTCATCCCCTCCCTCGGCGTGCTCATCGGCGAACTCAACGACCTCCTGGCGGAAGGCAGCGAGACGGCCGATGCCTTCGCCAAGCTTGCCGGGCTCGACACCCAGATCGACTTCGCCGCCGACCAGCTGAGTGCTGGCGCCGCCGAGACCTTCAAGGCCCTGCCCAACGAGCTCAAGGGCCAACTGATGGCCGACCGCGACCCGCACGGCAACGTCCAGGTCTCCAAAATCGAGACCGAGAAACTGCTGGGCATGATGGTTGCGGACGTTCTCAAGGCCGATCCCGAGTACCGGCAGGCAGGCGGCAAGTTCAGCCCCCAGACCCACTTCTTCGGCTATGAGGGACGCTGCGCTGCCCCGTCCAACTTCGACGCCGACTACTGCTACGGGCTCGGCTACACGGCGGCGACCCTGATCGGGGCCGGGCGCACGGCCTACATGGCCAGCGTCAGGAACGTCTCCGGTCCCGCCAGCGAGTGGAAGGCCGGCGGCATTCCCTTGACCATGATGATGAACATGGAGCGGCGCCATGGCCACGACTGCCCCGTGATCCGCAAGGCTCTCGTGGAGCTTGACGGCAAGCCCTTCCTGAAGTTCGCGGGAAAACGCGACGCATGGGCCACTGGGTCCGACTACGTGTATCCCGGCCCGATTCAGTACTTTGGCCCCACCGAGGTCTGCGATCTCGCCAGCCTCACACTCGTACTGGAACGCAGCTAGACCATGCATTGGTCCCCGCCATCCTCCCCCGGCGCCGTGCGACGGGGGTTTGCCGCCCCCCCTCGCCAGCCCAGCCGGCGAGGAAACGGCTGGTTGGCGGCGCTGGCCATGCTTCTCGTCTGCTGCTGCACGCCAGGAGCGCAAGCCAAGCCTGAGCTGCAGTCGGTGTTCCTATCCTTCGGAAAGAGTCGTGCCCTCGCGGCGAACACCTGGGCCACACTCTCCTACGTCCTTCGGAATCCGGACGCCAAGTCGGTCACCCTCCGGCTCCGCCTGCTGCCTGAGGATGGCGGGACCGCCATCTTCGAGTACGAGGTCACCGTGCCCGGCAAACGCTTCATCCATGGCCGGGAGATGGTGACGGTGGCGCCCTGCCAGAAGTACCGCATGGAGGTCTTCCAAGGCACCCGGAAGCTGACCACCTTCGAGGCCCTTACCGCCTACTCCGACCCCTTGAGTCGCTGCCAGGCGTTCTTCCTCGACGACAACCCGAGCTTCGAGGGGGTCAGCGAACTGGGCAGGACGCCCGAATTGCTGGAGCGCGTATCCCAGACCAAGATCTCGGCGGCCAAGGCCCCGACCCACTGGGCAGGGTACGACGACAGCCGCGTGGTCGTCATCGGTGCCCCCGACTTCCGCTACCTTGGCAGCGACCGCTGCGCCGCTCTGATCGAGTATGTCCACCGGGGCGGCACGGTGGTCTTCATCAGCCCGGCGGGTACTCTCGCCGCCGCCCACACTCCCCTCGCCGACATTCTCCCAGTCACCCCCCTGCGGGTGCGTCTCGTCGAAGTGGTGCCCGAACTGGATGGCTGGGGAGCCACCGCGTTTGGCCCGAAGCGCGAGCGCAAGCCATTCGCTTCCCCGGACGGCATTCCGTTCCTGGAAAGCACCCCCAAGGACGAGGGGGTAAGCACCCTCACCCACGGCGACTTCCCTGTCATCCGCTGGCGGTCCATCGGCCTGGGTCGCGTGGGTGTGATCGCCGTGGACCCGTGTGGCGCCATCGCTCGGAACAGTGGCTGCTTCCTGGCAGTCTGGAACCACATCCTCTCTTGGGCGCAGGCCCCCTATTCCCTCTCCTATCGGGAGAACAACACCCGAGTTCCCGCGCTCATGGCCCAACTTACCGGGCACCGGATTCCAGGAGTGCGACCGGTGGCGGCGCTGCTCTTTGGCTATGCTGCCCTGGTGACCATCCTCCTCATCGTCGGTTATGCCCTCCGCCGCCATGCCACGGCGTGGATCGCTGCTGCAGCACTCGGCTTCCTGGCCACCGGGCTGGTGTTCATCGGCGCCTACCGGGCCAACAGCCACCGCCCGCGACGGGGAGCAGCCGTCCTCACCCTCACGACCGCGAGCGGCACGCGCACTGCCAGCCAGGCCGTCGTCAGCCTGCAAAGCCGCAGCGACGCCCGCCCTACGCTGGTCGGGCAGGCGGCTGACACCCTCATCCGCGGCCTCCCCGCCGTGACCCGGGACAAACGGAAGCAGAGCGGCGATGCCCCGGTTCTGGTGCACCGCGCCGGCGAGATCTCCAGCACACCGAAGATCAATGTGGCGGCGCTCAAGCCCAGGAGTATCGCCGCCATCTCTTCCCCCCCTCCCCTGCCCACTTCCCACCCCCGCCTGACGATGGGCACCGACAGCATCACGGTGGCGGCGACCGACCTTCCGGATTGGCTCCCGCCCAACCAACTCCACGCCTTTGCCATCCTGCCCAACGCGATTCGCCCGCTCCGCCTCGGCGATGGCCAGATTCAGGGGCTTGCCAGCGATCGGGCGGCGCTCCGCCTCGACCCGTTCCTGACGGGCGTGTCGGAGCTGGTCAGTTCCGGGCGCTTCCCCTCCCCTGCCGTCGCCTTCGTACACCCTTTCCGGCCAGGCACCGATCCCCTGCCCCTCGATCTGACGGACTTCACTGCGCAAGGCTATGCCATTCAGTTCATTCCCATGCGCGCCTCCGCGCCGGCTGGCGAGATCGAGATTCCCGCCACCTGCATCCGGGTGGTTCCCCGCGGCAACGTCACCCGCATGTACCTGACGAACCGGGATCTCTGCACGGTGCGCCGTCCCGAGTTCTTCCTGGAGTTCGATGTGGTGTTGCCCGCTTGGATGATCGGCGTCCAACCCGACTCGGTCGAGGCGATCATCGACGCGCGCAACCCCGGCGGCAACCTGGTCACCACGGTCCGCCTCGCCCCCTCAGGCCAACGGGGCCATCAGCCAGGCAAGGCGAAGACCTTGGGGGGGAGCAGCGCGTCTTGGCTGGGCGCCATCGAGGCCACCAGCAGCAACGGCAGCACCCACGCGTTCCAGTCCCTGCCCCCAACCCTTTTCTCGCCGATCACTGGGCAATGCAGGCTTGTCCTCCGCCTGACCCAGAAACAACTCGTCCGCAACCCCATCGTCGCCGAGCGCCTGAATTCCTGGCGCTTCGGCAGTATCCAGATAAGACTCACCGGGCAACTGCCCGAGCAGAGAGAGTTCTGACATGATCCGTACCGAAAAACTCACCCGTGACTACGGCGGCGGGCGCGGCATCCTCGACCTCGACCTGCACGTGCCAAAGGGCAAGATCTTCGGCTACATCGGACCGAATGGCTCGGGCAAGACGACCACGATCAAGCTCCTCTGCGGGCTGGTGCGCCCGACCTCCGGCCGCGCCTTCATCAACGACATCGAGGTCACCCCGGCCAACACCCAGACGATCAAACGCCTGGTCGGCTACCTGCCCGACATCTTCGGCGTCTACGAGCAGATGAGCGTCTGGGAGTACCTCGATTTCTTCTGCGCGGCCTACCGCATCAAACCCCGCGACCGCAAGGAGCGCATCGACGAGGCCCTGCGCCTGACCGATGCCGCCTACATGCTCGACTATCAGGTCGCCTCCCTCTCCCGCGGCATGCGCCAGCGCATCGGCCTCGCCAAGACGCTCCTGCACGACCCAGAGGTGCTGATCCTTGACGAACCGGCAGGCGGCCTGGACCCCAAGGCGCGCATCGAGATGCGGAACACCATCTCCCGGCTGCGCGACCTCGGCAAGACCATCCTCCTCTCCAGCCACATCTTGCCCGAGCTTGCCTCCGTCTGCGACCTGGTCGGCATCCTCAAGCACGGCCGTCTCCTGGCCCGGGGCACGGTCGCGGAGATCACCGACACCCTCCGCGAGAAGCTCGTCCTCGTCCTGGTGGTCGATGGCAGCACCCCCCGAGCCGTCATGGCCTGCCTGAACTTCCCCAATGTCGAGGAAGCCATCGCGTCCGGCAACGAGATCCGCCTCGTCTTCTCCGGCACCCGGCGCGAAATCGCCGACCTCAATGCAGCCTTGGTGGGGAAAGGCGTGCGCGTCATCTCCCTCAAGGAAGCCGAGACCGACCTGGAGCAGGTGTTCCTCACGGTGACCGGCGACGCCGAACAGGCAGCCGACGAGAGCGGCGAGGACTGATATGTTCCGTTTCTGGGCCAATCCCATTTTCCTCCGCGAGTTCCGCGCCAACACACGGTGCCGGAAAACGCTGGTGCTGACCCTGACGCTCATCCTGGCGTTGGCGACCACCCTGGCCATTCTCTGGCCGCGCACCGGCATCTTCGCCGAGACCAACACCAGCGAGATCTTCACGGTCTTCCTGAACCTGAATCTGGCCCTGGTGATCCTCCTCGTGCCGGGCTTTGTCTCGACCACGATCACGCAAGAGCGGGAAAACCGCTCGTTCGACATGCTCTTCACGACCTTGCTCACCCCTGGCGAGATCTTGGTAGGCAAGCTGTTAGCCTCGTTGGCGATCACGTTCTTGGTGGTGATTACCTCGGTCCCCATCCCGGCGATCTGCGCGCTTTCCGGGGGCATCAGCGTGCCACTGCTCCTCAAAGCCTATTCCGTGGTGCTTTTGGCCACCCTCACCTACGGCCTCTTCGGCCTGGCGATGAGTGCGCTCTGTCAACGCAGCTTCACCGCTCTCGCCCTCACCTACGTGGGCATTCTCATGATGGCCGGGGCAACCTGGCTGCCCTCCGTGCTCCTCTCCCAGCTGGTGATCCTGCGGCCGCTCTGGCAGATGATCCGCAGCCTCAGTCCCTTCGAGGTCCTCTTCGCCCTCAACCACCGCGAACACTACGAGCTGGCGATCACCGGCATCAATGCCGAACGCGTCTACCGCCTCTATCTCATGGGCATGGCCATTCTAAGCACCAGCTTCCTCGGCATCTTCTGCCTCTTTGTCCTCCGCCCGCTCCGCCGCAACAAACCCGTCGCCAACGAGAACTACACCGACTTCAAGACCGCGATCCGGCGCAAGCTCATGTTCCCCTTCTATCTGATCGACCCCCTCAAGCGCAAGCGGCCCATCGGCTCCTGGCGCAACCCGATCTACGTGGCCGAGATCCGCAGCCGTATCTTCGGCAAGCCCAAAGTCATCGCCCGCGCCCTCTCCGCCTGCATCATCATCAGCATGGGGCTCCTGGTGCTGACCGCGATGAACTCCGCCACGGCGCTGCGGCCCGACCAGGTGCGCATCGTCGCCCTCATCTTCCAGGTCGGCGTCGTCGCCTTCTTCGCCCCTGCCGTGTGCGCGGGCAGCATCACCGACGAACGCACCAGCGGCACCCTCACCATGCTGCGCATGACCTGCGTCTCGGTCCGCACCGTCGTCATCGGCAAACTCAAGGCCGGGCTCCTCTACACGCTGATCTTCCTGGTCAGCAGTGTCCCCGTCCTCCTGTCCCTCTCCTTCCTCGAAGCCAAGGCATCCTACTGGCGAGTCGGCGCCTGCATGGGCATCCTGGTCCTGGCCACCGCGCTCTTCGTGGCGGCAGGGCTCTGCGCCTCCACCCTCACCACCTCCACCGGGGCCGCCACCGCCGTGAGCTACGGCTTTGCCGCCGTGGTCTGCATCGGGACGCTCAGCGTCCTCCTCTTCGGCTCGCGTGTGTCGCCCGAACTGCAATCCGTGATCCTCGCCTTCAACCCCGTCGTCGCCACCCTTCAGGTCAGTTCGAACGAGCTTTTCCAGCTGCCGAAGATCCTTGGCATGCCGCTATGGATCAACACCTTGGTCTACCTGTCCAGCTTCACCGTCCTGCTCGTCGCACTGACGGCCGTACGTGTCCATGTGATTTTCAACCACCGCGTCTGAGCAGACGCAAGGAGACCGCCCGATGGGGCTCCCCATCATCAAAATCATCACCCTCTTCCCCATGCTCCTGCCTTTGTGGGAGAAGCGGCCGTTGGAAGAGACCGACACCTTCCCCGGCGACTACCCCACTGCCGTCGCCGAGCAGGACGTGCCCCGCCAGCGCCAGGGGCTCAAGCATGGGAACCGCGACCTGCGCGGCACCATCTACCGCCACCTGCGCGAGATGGACCTGCCCGCGTCCCGGAAAGTCCTCGCGGACTCCCTTGCCACGGAGCAGGATGCTCGCCTCGTGGGCACCATCCTCCAACAGCTCAGCTTCTGCACAACCATGCCGGACGTGGACATGAAGGCCCTGGACGCTCGGCTCAAGGACAGCGACTCGGACATCCGCTACTGGGCAATCCGCCTTGCTGGCCACATCCCGAAGTTCCCGGCCAAGCGACTGGCCGACCTCGCGGCCAACGAACCCACCTCCCGCTTGCGGCTCGCCGCCGCCCAGGCATTGCAGGAGCGGGGCACGCGCCTCCGTCTGACCGTCCTGCGCCCCCTCTGGGACCATGCCGACCCAGTCGTCAGTGCCGCCTCGCTGGCCACCGCCCTGCGCGTTGGCGGGGCATCCGGACGCGCCGTCAGGATCCCCAGGAAAGCCCTGGCCGCCGCCATTCCGGTGCGCCATGCTCTGGCCGATGCCATCGACGAAGCCGCGCCAGCCGATGCGAAATCCCTCGTCCCACGCCTGGCCAAGGACGCCCACCCCAGTGTCCGCGCCAGCCTCGCTCAATCCCTTGGCAAGAAAGCCGATCCGGCATTTCTCAAGACTCTCCTGGCGCTGACTCGCGACCCCGATCCCGAGGTCCGGCGCCAAGCCGCCGAATCCCTCGCCCCCTTCCCCCAACCCGCCACTCGCGACGCCCTCGTCGCGCTCCTTGGCGATCCCCGCACCCTTGTCCGTCGGGAGGCGGAGGACAGCTTGGTTGCCATCCATCCCGCCTGTCCCGTCGATGAAGCCGCAGGGAAGCGCCTCCCCGAGGGCAGGGCCTACACCCGCTACCACGTCTACCGCCTGCTTGGTCGCCTGAACAGCCGCCAGTTCGCCCAGCCCATCGCCCAGCGCCTTCCCCGGGAAACCAGACCAGTCAATATTGCCGCCGCCGTCTTCGCCCTGGGTTGCTTCGATGCCGATTTCGCCGCCGACGCCATCAACCGCCTCGCCAGCCACAAGGACACCGGCGTCCGCACCGATGTTGCCCGCGCCCTTGGTGCCATCGCTGTCCCCAATACCTACCCCACCATCCAGCGTCTCGCCTTCGACAAGGAGGAGGATGTGCGCCATGCCGCCATCATCGGCATGGGCTGGATCGCCGACGGCAAGGTCTTCAACCCCACCCTCTTGAAGGTGCTGAAAACGGTCAACACTGACAAAATGTCCGGTGCCAACCACGCCGCTGCTGCCTGGGCCATCGGTCGCACGCGCCCGCCTTCGCCCGCCCTCGCCAAGCGTCTGGTTGTCCAGGCCACCGTCCCCGTGATCCCCGGCGAGATGGGCGAGATGCTCTTCGAACCCGACTACGTCCTTGGCTCCTGCACCTTCGCCCTCGCCCAGATGAGCCGCCACGACGCCCGGTTCCTCCCTCAGTTCGAACAGGTGATGAAGATCCACGGCAAAGTCTACGCCAAAGGCGACTTCCCCACCGACGGCAGCCTCATGCCCTCCGCCGAAGTGCTCGAAGTCGCCCGCCAGGCCCGTGCCTACCTCGGGGGCACCACTCTCGACCCCGCCCTCCGCCCCACCCGCTGGAAGTCCTACCAGTTCGGCATCTTCGAGGCGCGTAGGCCCTGACTTCCCCTTGCATTCCGAGTCCCCCAGACGATAGTTTCAGGTCATGCCCCGGTAGCTCAGCTGGATAGAGCAACGGCCTCCTAAGCCGTAGGTCACGCGTTCGAATCGCGTCCGGGGTACCACTTTCCGGGAGACGCCCGCACCCGCGGGCGTTTCCTGTTTCCCGGCCCAACGGGGACCGGGGCCATGGACGACATGGGCTTGCCTTTGGCACATGGACTGCGTGGACGCTGGACGGCATGGACGGCGCAGTGACGCGAAACCAGCTGCCCTG
>JABGQJ010000012.1 GCA_018648945.1 Victivallales bacterium | reverse complement strand
GCCGTCGTCGGCATCGATCTGGCCAACAGCGGCGCCACCGGCGTCACCCTCGACCGGCTGACTCTCCGCTTCGACAACCTCTACCAGTTCAATGCCACCATCGACCTGCGGGCGCTCAGCACCGGGCGCGCCTATGCCGGGCGCGACGCTGGCGTACTGCTCTATCGCGATGCTGACGGCAATGGCCTCTTCGACCCGGAGATCGACACCCTGATCCAGCCCGCCAGCGCCCCGGCCTGGACCAGCTCCGGCACCGAGTACCGCGTCACCTTCAATCTGGATAGCGACAATCTGGTCGACGACGAGGACATGGATGGCATCTACGACTTCTTCGCCGTCGTTCAGCCCTCCGCCGCCGCCAACAATTACCAGCAGGTGGATGACGGCGACCGCTTCCGGGTTCGTGTGCGGAACGGCGACATGGTCCTCAGCAAGGCCCTCAACGTCACCAGCATCACCAGCGACACCCTCGTCATCGACAGCCTGCCGCCCCAGCTCAGTCTGGAGGCGGACATCAATGATGCCGACGCCGACGGCTATCTGGGCAGCGTGGCCTTTATCTTCCATGAGGCCCTCCAGCCAGGCAACGAGGACGCTGGCGACTGGACCATCACCGATGCCGACGGCTCCTCCGATCTCTCGCCCACGCTCGACTCGCAGCTTGGCCTGAGCACCGACTACCGGACGCTGACGCTTGCCCTCGCCGACAGCGAGGGAACGACCGGGAAGATCAACTGCAGGACCACCTACGACGCCGATGCGCTCGGTCTCCTGGACTGGGCGGGCAACCCCGTGGACTTCACGGCTGCGGGAGCCACCAGCGCCGACGACGTGCCGCCGCTGATCCTCCACTCTGGCATTGTGCTCGACGCCGGTTGGTCCCTCGACGGGCGGGCGGTGCCTGCCGTCGGGATTCATGGTGGTCTCTGGTACCACGACCGGAACAACAATGGACAGTGGGACGCCGGCGAAGACATCTGGGCCGACCGGCCCGGCGGCACCCCCGGCCAATACGACGACGGCATTGACCGCCGTGTCTGGAATGGTGGCGACGCCTGGACCACTGTGGACGGCTACAGCCAGTGGGCCAAGCAGGACGGTCTCTATTGTTTCGATGCCAATGGCGACACCCTGTGGAATGCCGATGAGAACATCTGGGTCGACCGCGACACGGACACCTTGGATGGGGAAGACGATCTCGACGGCATGGGTGAGTACGACCAGAACACCGACGAGAGGATATTCGTGCACCGTGGGGAAGAGGTGAGCGTGGTGGATCTGGATCAGAACGGACGCGTGGATGCCTTGGAGGTCGTCCTCAGCGAGGTGGTCGATCCGAGCACCGTGCCCGGGTACAGCAACCACTGGACCAACTTCATCTCGCAGACGTGGTACCTTCCCGCCCGGACCGCGCTCCAGGTCGATCCGAACGGCCCCCTGGATCAGGCAGCCTCCGCCATGGATGGGCGCCACCTGTATTTCATCTTCAACGAACTGGCTGCGGATCAGTACGATACCGGCGCCACCCCCGACTTGGTCACACTCAATGCCCAACTGGAGGACCTCGAGGGCAACCCGCTCAATGGCGGGTCCGACTACCAGGCCGGTGATGTGACTGTGGATGACCAGGCCCTGCCCGTCCTGGTCAGTGCCCGGGGCGATGCCGCGATTGTCGGCGGCAATATCCTCGCTGGCACCAGGGTTACCCTTACCTTCAGCGAGCAGATGGCGGCCTACACCGAGCTGGCCCATGCCGACTTCGTCACCGATCCCGATGGCAGCGGTCCCGAGCCTGCCGCCACCGCCTTCGAGCAGAAGGATGCCACCCTCAGCATCGACGGCCAGGGGAGGGTGGTCATTACCTTCAATGTGGACACGGACGGTGGCACCTGGACCGAGAATCTCACCATTGGGATCAACCCGGGGCGGGACGACTACTGCGTCGGCGACACCGTCGGGCACAACCTGGCCGAGGGCGGAGCCCCCGTGCAGATTCGCGGGATGGGCAGCATTCTCGTCACCGAAGTGCTGACCCTTGACACCGATGGCAGTGGCTTCATCGATGCCATGCGCGTTACCTTCGACCGCAACATCGACGACTCCACCCTGGCTGGCTATGGGGGCGCGGACGTCCTGATTGACGTCGCCGACAACGACGATCACTTCCGGGTTGCTGGGCGCGACGGGTTCGTCTTCATCGATCCCAACGGCCCCTTCGACAACGATCCGACAGGCGACAACGTCCTCTACTTGGTCTTTGCTCCGGAAGGGGATATCCCCGACACCGGCACCACCCCGCTGCTGACCATCGCGGACGACTGCTCCTTGCGTTCCTTCGACAACGAGCCTGTCGATGTGTCGAGCGTTCCCCTGAGCACCGACGGTGCCGCGCCCCAGATCATGGATGTCTCCGCCTACGACCAAGACGGCGACGGCAGTGTGGAAACGGTGCGCCTCGACTTCTCCGAACCCATCGCCGACGGCACGGTGGTTCCCGCCGACTACTTCATCGGCGGCCACGCCGCGCTCGCCATGGACTCGATTCGCCTCCGTACCGTCACGGGCGTCGACAACTTGGATGGCACCTTCACCTACACCTTCGGCACGCTTGTGCGCCACGGGCTCAAGGCCGGCGACCAGATCAATATCGGTGGTGGCCCCTATGGTGTCGCCAGCGCGCTGTCGCTCACTTCCTTCACTGTGGTCACGGCCACCGATCTGTCCGCCATGGCGGGCACCGACGCCGCCATCGTCAGCAATGACGACAGCGCCATCTTCCTCTCCACTGCGCCTGGCGACCAAGCACCAGGCACTGCCTACCAGACCGTGGCCTACACGCAGAACTTCGTGCTGGCCCCGCCTGCCGGCGACGCGGATACTGCCGACGCAGTTGGCAACCTCCTTGCCGACCGCGCGGACGCAGGCCTTCGGGATCGCCTCGATTACGCGCCGCCCGTTGTCCTCGCGGCCAGTTCGTTGAGCGACCGTAGTCTGCAGGTCAGCTTCTCCGAGGTGGTCACTGTGCCGACTCTTGACACAGTTAGCGTCAACACGCTAGCCCCCATCGCCTTTGACAGTGTTGATGCCGCAGCCAACCCGGTTCTCGTCTTCGCCGCCAACAACGCCACCTGGAATACGGGTGCCACTGGCCTGGACGGTGATGCCGCCAGCGGCACAGACTCCGAGGGTGCCCCGGAAGGAGATATCCGTACCGACCTGCGTTTCGCCCCCGCCGCCGTGCGCGATATTTCGACCCAGGCGAATCCCCTCGCGGGCGTCGATTTTGCCGGTACAACAGATGGCACAGCCCCGGTCGTGATCCGCGTGGCGACCTCTGACATGGGCCCCGACGGCAATGTGGACCGGGCCATGGTCACTTTCTCAGAGCAGGTTCAGAACGTCTTGGCGGGCCAGTTCCGACTCGGCGGCGTCGCCGTGGAGACCGCGACCAGTGTCGACAACTACGAGTGGACCTTCGATGTCTTTGCCGCCGATCAGGCGCCGGGCACTGCGTATGCTCAACTGGACTACCTCGGCGGCATCTGCGACGATCTGGCCGGGAACCTGCTGCCCGACAGCGCGGCCGGCATGGCCGATCTCGGACTTGTCCAAGTTGACGGCGCCGGTCCCCGCCTGCTCCGCGTGTCCACTGTGGACGACCGCACGGTGCAGGTTTTCTTCAGCGAGCCGCTCGTGAACAGCGCCGACGAGATCGGTGTGGCAGTCACCAATGGCGAGTTCATCCTCCAGGTTGCCCGCGCGGCGATGCAGTTCGGCGAGGCCCTGGTTGACGACGGCACGGGGCTCCTCGTCCCCACCGGTGGGCAAGGAGACCTTGCCTCCTTCCTTCTCCGCATGACCGATGGCACCACCTGGAACACCGACGCTACCGGCGCCGACGCGGGCGTGGGATTCGACGCCACTGGGAATCAGCAGGCTGTCCTGCCCCAGGTACATGCGTCGGCCGGGGTTCTCCAGGATGCGGCCGGGAACCCGCTTGCCGCCGCCGCCTTTGTCGGCACGACCGACGGGGCCCCGCCTGTGGTGGTCGAAGTCACGACGGCGAGCAGCCAACGGAACAACATCTTTGGCGCCGACGACAACGTGTTCGTCAAGGCCATCTTCAGCGAGGCCCTCGCCTACGACGTGGCGGGCGGCTTGGGCGCGCGGCTCACCCTGCAGACAGGCGCCGGACCGAGCGCCACTGCGAACGTCTTCAGCACCTTGTTGGAGAACGACGACGATGCCGGAACCGTCGTGGGGCTGGACCGGACCTTGGCCTTCACCTACACCGTGGTGAATGGCGACAACCGGGTGTACTCGGTCCCCGGCTACTTCGAGTACGCTGCGACTGACTCCCTGATCGCCAATGGCGCTGTGATTGCGGACGCCCTGGGCAATGTGGCCGGGCTGGCGTTGCCAGCGATCGCTCCCGAGGGCGACGGCAACAGCCTCTCCCGCGCCAAGGTCGAGCTTGACACCCTGCCGCCCGAAGTCGCAAGTGCCCGCACGATGGACGACAACACCGTCGAACTCACGTTCAACGAACCGGTCACCGGCGCGAGCATCATTGCTGCGATTGGCCAGATTCGTTTGAGTGGCACTCAGCCCTATGACACCGTCAGCGAGGACGCGGCAGACGCCACTGATCTGACGCCCGGCACCAACTACACGACGGTCTACCTCCATGTCACGAATGCGGCCAAGCGGTGGCGGACGGATGCGACCGGTACCAGCGCTGGCGGCGTGGACAGCACCGATAGCGCAGGGCTCCAGCCGACGAATCTGCCGCAGGTGGACATTGTCGGCGGCGTTCTCGAAGATCGTCCTGGCAACACCATGCTGCCCGCGATCTTTGTCGATACCACCGATGGCGCGCCGGCAGTTCCCATCGCCGGGATGTATCGGAACGACGGGGTCGATGCTCGCGTCAATGTCCTGGAAGTAGTCTTCTCCGAGCCAGTCACCCTCGCTTCGGCCGCAGGCTGGACTCTGGACCCCAAGGATCTGCCTCTCGAGCTCCTTCCGGTCGACTTGACCGGAGTGGTTACGCAACTGGCTGAGCGGAGCTTGGCCATAGCGGTGACTGCAAGCGGCGCCGCCACCGGCGTCAATGGTGGCGACGAGCCCGAGCTGTCCTTCGCCGCACCTGGGCTTGTTCAGGATCTGAGCCCCGCCGCCAACGCGCTCCCGGCCTTCGCCGGTTTCGGTCTGACCGATGAGGCGGGCCCGGTGCTTCTGGCGGCCGGACTGGCCACGCCCAGCATTGCCCGCCTCAACTTCTCCGAGAAGCTCGACGGTGCCACGGTCGATCCGTTGGGCACCGACTTCGACCATAGCCTGTCCGCCGTGACCGCCAGCGTGACGGTAGACGCCTGGGCAAGTGCCCGGGTCACGCTCGATCCGGTGGTGGCGTACGGGGTCGTCTCGACCATCCGCTTCGCCGCTGACGTGGCCACGATCACGGATGCCGCCGGAAATCTGCGGATTCATGTGGCCGACGCGGACCTGGCATCCTACGAGGCCGTGGCCAATTTGACCGGCCCGGCGAACGACGTGATGCACCGTGGGGCCGTGCCGATCGAGGTGACGGGTCTGGTCGCGGTGGGGAATGTCGCCCCCGAGGACGACCTGGATTCCTGGAGCCTGTACCTTGTGCAGGGACACGCGGGCGCCCGCCTGCCGGTTGGCGATGCAAGCAGCCACCTACTGGCTGGACCGGTCAACACGCCTCTCTCTCCTGAAGGGGCGCTGGGCAACTTCACTCCCGAGACCCATGCCATTGATGGCCTCTACGAATACACCCTGGTTCTCGATGTCGCCTTCAACGGCTCGGCACCGCTCCAGGTATATCGCGAGGTGTTCATCGCCAAGGATGTCGTTGGAGTAGGCGTGGTCAATGACGGGCCCGCGGCGGACATTGCGTTCCAGGAGAGCAGCACCGAGCTCGCCGGTAACTGGGCCGGGATTGCGGTCAGTGGGGTGACCACCTCAAGCTACGAAGTGGCCTACAGCGAGGATGTGGCCAGCTTCCCTGCGGTCTGGACTCCGGCCGGCCCGGCTGGCACGAGCAGTTTCACCATCGATTCGCTCGCACTCGTCGATGGAGCCACCTACTACTTCAAGGTCCGTGCCCTCGACGACGACGGCAACATCATCGCCTGGCAGACCTCCGACGGCGTGACCGTCGATCTGGTCGGCCCGGCGGGGGATACCGTCCGCGACGGGACCGACGCCAGCGGCGACCTCGTCTGGCAAGTGCAGAATCTCGCCTTCGCTGCCAACTGGAACGCCTTCGTGGACCCGGGTTCGGTCGATGTGGACCCCCTGCCCGCCTCGCTTACAGGCAGCGGCGTGGCCTCCTACGAGATGGCCGTCTACCAGATGGCCGGTGCCGTTGCGGCCCCGACCACGGACCCGCAAGTCAGTGCCGGGTTCGTCAACGTGGGTGACGTGCTTGTGGGCGAACTGAGTGTCGCGGCCGGGAATCTGGCCACGCTGGAACACGGCAGCACCTACTATGCCGCCGTGCGTGCAGTTGATGCGGTCGGCAACGCCGGAGCCCCGGTGTACTCCGACGGCACCACTGTGGATCTTAACCCCCCGGTTGCCCCCATGGTCACCGATGGGGCAGGCGGCATGAAGCCCGCCGTCTACGTCGATCTGGTCAATCTGACAGACCTGCGCGCCTACTGGGTGCCCTTCACCGACGACGTGAGCGGCCCGCCGGACCATGATCTCATGTATCAGAGCCGCGTGGTGAGCGGCACCGCGCCGACCCCGTGGGTCTCCGGGAGCAACATGAACACCGCACGCCAGCACTTCACGCCCGTGCGTCTGGCGGACGATCGGCTCCTCGTGGCTGGCGGTTGGACCGGAAACCGGCCCTTGGCTAGTGTGGAGATCTTCGATCCCGCCACCGGCGTGTGGACGCTGGCCGCGCCTATGAATACGGCGCGCATGAATGCCGCCGGCGTTTGCCTGCCCGATGGCCGAGTGGTGATCGGCGGCGGCGAGGATGCGGAGGTGTGTCTTCCCTCCATTGAAATCTACGATCCAGCCACCGACACGTGGACTGCCGCCGGCACGCTTGCCAACAGCCGCACCCAGGCGGCGGTTACACTCGATCCGACTACCGGAGCGGTCTGGTTCATGGGAGGGCGCGACGGGGACCGAGCGACCGGTGATTTGCTGGCCTCCGTCGAGGCCTTCACGCCTCCCGTTGCGCCCGAGACCGTCGGGGTTGTCGTCCCGATCACCCACTACGCTCTCTCCGAGGCCCGCTGGGGTGCCAAGGCCGTGACTCTGGCCGATGGGCGCATCCTGGTAATCGCCGGCGAAACCGGGACGAGCACGGTTTCGGCGACTGTAGACATCTACGACCCGAATACCGGCCTCGGCAGTGTCGAGACTCTCGCCACCGGCCGCAGCCAGTTCGCCGTCTGTGCGGTTCCCGGCGGCAACCAGGTTATCGTTCTCGGTGGCAGGGCGGGCAGCGCCCTGCTGAATTCCGTCGAGTTGTTCGACGGCATGGGCTGGAGCTCCCTCGCCCCGATGGGCAGCGCCCGGTACGCGTTCGGGGCCGCCTGGATTGACGGCGCCAGCCAAGTGCTGGTCACGGGTGGCTATGGCACGACCGGCAATCTGGCTTCCTGCGAAGCCTACGATCCTGCCACCGGGCTCTGGGCCGCCACGAACCCGCTGGTGACGCCGCGCGGCTACCATCAGCTTGCTTCCTTCGGCAACGGCTTTGCCCTTGCCTATGGTGGCCTCGCCAACTACTCCTTTGTCAAGGCCTGCAACTCAAGCCGTTTCACCCATGCGGTGACCGACTGGCACGAACAGGCGAGCAACCAGACCGACCCCTATGTCGAGCACACCTTTACCCCGCTCCCGGGCACCCTCGTGGACGGCGCCACCTACTACGCTCAGGTTCGCGCCACGGACACGGCCGGGAATACCAGCGCAGTTGTGTCCAGCACCGGCATGGTGGGCGACTTCAGTCAGCCCAGCGTCGCGGTCGTCGCTCCGGCAGGGCCGACCAACGTCACCACGCTCCCCTTCGTCGTCACCTTCTCCAAACATGTATACGGGTTTGGCAGCGACGATTTGATCCTTGGCAACGCCACGGTCGAGACGCCCTTCGCCAATCTGGACGGTACGGTCTTCGAGGTGCGGCTCAACCCAGGGGGGGACGGCCACGTGACCCTGAAGATCGCCGCAAACGGCGTGCAGGATCTCGCGGGTTACCAGAATACCGAGTCCAACGAGGCCTCCGTGGAGTACTTGGGCGTCGCTGGTCCGACCTGCGTCGTGGCCCTCGGTGGCGGCCACACGACCCCCACCCGCATATCGCCGATTTCCCTTACCGCCACCTTCTCCCACGCGGTCACCGGCTTCGTCGGCGCCGCTCGGATCGCGGTCGCGAACGGCATCGTGACGAGCGCTCCTGTCACCGCCGACGGCATTGTCTTTAGCTTCGAGGTCACGCCCAGCGCGGAAGGCCAGGTCACAATCCAGGTTCAGGCTGCCGCCGCCAGCGACGTGATTGGCAATGACAGCCAAGCGTCGAACGAACAGGTCGTGGTCTACGACATAACCGCTCCCGTGGCCGAGCTGGCCAACCTGCCAGCTAACCCGAGCAACTCGCCCGATCTGAACGTGACGGTAGCGGGGACCGGGGTGGCCACCTATGTGTACAGCCTTGACGCCGGCGCCGAGGTCGGCCCGGTCGCCGTGGCGGCCCCCGTCCTCGAGGCCGGTCTGGCGGAAGGCGAGCACACCCTCGAAGTCTGGGGCATCGACGCTCTGGGCAACAGGCAGGCCGAGCCCACCGATTACACGTGGACGATCGACCTGGTCGCCCCCGGCGCTGCCCTTACCTCGCTATCCGGGACCACCACCTTCGAGAACCCGATCCGGTTCCGGATGGTCTTCGACGAGGATGTGGCCGATTTCGCTGACAGCAGCCTCGTGGTCAACGGTACGGTGGTGGACTTCGTCGCCGTATCCGCCAGCGAATACACCTTCGGCGTGCAACCGACCGTGGTGCGAGGCGTCGAGATGACAGTCACTGTGACCTTGCCCGCCGACACCGTGCACGATCTCGCCGGCAACGCCTGCGCCGGCACGGAGCAGGTGGTGCAGTTCCACACCGAGCCACCCGCCCGGGTAACCTTGGTGGCCAGTGCCGCCGAAGTCGCCGTGGGTGAGACCTTCCAGGTGATGGTCTATGTGAAGGAATTGAGCGCCGCCGCCAGTGGCTTCCGCGGCGGTCCCCTCGACCTGCAGTTCAGCGCCGTTCAAGCGCAGCTCGATCCCGCCGCCGCATTCGACGACGAGGGTGGCTTCGATCCCGAGAAAGTGCTCAACAGCGTGTTTACCGGCGACTACACCTCCGGTAGCCTGGACGGCCAAGCCGGGCTCATCGATGAACTGGGTGGCGCCTCCACCGCCGACAATCTTGGCGAAGGCGTGCTGCCTGACGAATCGGTCGATGGCGTTCTCTACGCCACCATTCCCTTCGTGGCCACTGCCCCCGGCGCCTTCAAACTTGCGGCGGCCGCCGCCGAGGCGGGGCTGACTCTCACGCCCCCCGTCGGCAACCTGCCGGTCGAACTGGTGGACTACGGCCAGGAGATCACGGTCCAGGTGACCACGTCGGTCACCGTGACCGCAGTGGGCGACCCCAGGTTTGTCGAGAACGGCGGCGTGGCCACGGTGCTGGTCAGTGCGGGCCAGGCGGCGGCCGAGGACGTGACCGTGGAGCTTGCCTTCGCCGGTGGTACCGCCGTGCTCGGCACCGACTACGTCGCCTCCGCCACCACGGTGGTCATCGCGGCCGGCAGCAGTTCGGCGACGATCACCCTCACTGGCATTGGCAATGGCACCTACGAAGGGTCCAAGACGGTTGAGGTGAGCATCGCCAGCGTCGATCCCGTGGCCTATCAAGCCACTGGACCGGCCGCGGAACTGACTATCCTGGAGAGTGATGCGCCCGGCGACCTGGCGGGCAACGACGGCAAGGTGGACTTCCTCGACTTCATCGCCTTCAGCGTTCACTTCGGCACATCCATCGGCCAGCCCGGCTACGATGCGATGGCTGACCTCAACCATGACGGCGTGATCGACTTCTACGACTTCAACATCTTTGTTGGCCTCTATGGCACCGACTACACCACGCGCCGGGCCGTCCCGGCGGCCACGGTCTCGCGTGGCCCCGGCAGCACCGCCGAGATTGTCTTGGTCGCCCCGGCCGAGGTTGAGGTGGGTGATGTCTTCACGGTCGACGTCTTCGTTCAGACCAACGAGAGCAATGGGATTGCCGGCTGCATTCTGGACCTGGTGTTCCCCGTGGGCGCAGTGAGCTACTCGGGAGCCTTTGACAGCGGCAACGTCATCCAGTCGCCGCCCTTCAACAACGCCTACACCAACGGTGCCCTGCTGGAAGTCGCTGGGATCATTGACGAGCTCGGCGGCGCGACGTTGGAAGATGGCGTGGGATACACCTCCCCCGTACTGTTTGCCAAGCTGGAATTCCAGGCCACCGCCATTGGTGTCGCCACCTTCCAGTCGGCGGCGGCTGACGCCTCGTTCCAGGCCCGCATCACCGGCGAGATTCCTCTGGCCAACACGACCTTCGGTTCGGTCAGTGTGACCGTGCTGGAGTCCAGCAACGGGGCCCCGGTGGCCGACGACCTCCAGGTCGAGACGGAGATCGACACCGCAGTTTCCTGCGCCCTTACGGCAACCGACCCAGACGACGACATCCTCGAGTTCTCCCTGCCCGAGACCGGCGCGCCCGGCTATCCTGAGAATGGCACCATCGCTGCCAGTCGCGACGGCTTCAGCGCGGTCTATACGCCCCACGCCGACTTCGCTGGCATCGACCAGTTCACCTTCAGCGTCAGCGATGGCTTGGCCAGCGATGTCGGCACCGTCACGGTTCTGGTTGGTGGCTTCGGCAGTCAGTTGACGATTCTGCGCGATGGCGGTCAGCCCTACACCACCTTGACCTATGGTCGCAAGGTGGGGGCCAGCGAAGATGGCCTGGTGGCCGACGGCGATCTGCCAGCCCCGGTCCAGCCCGACGGTTCTGGCGCCTACTTCCAGGTGGCCGAGGGGGCCGCCACGGAACTGAGCGCAGACTTCCACCCGCTCGCTTCCACGGTCTGGAAACTCACCGTAGCCGTGCCTCCCACCGTGCGCCGCGGCACCTGGCAGGTGACCTGGGATGGCACCGGGCTCCCCAGTGTTGGGGACGCGCTGCTGATGCCGTGCACTGCCGCTTGGGAAACGAGCGGGGAGAAGATTGACCTTCGCACTGCGGGCACCCTCAATGTGACCAATGACGGCGTTGACGTTCTGGCCTTCCATTTCCTCGTGGTCGTTTCCGAGAGGGTGGACGTGACCTACAATCTCAGCGATGGCTGGAACCTGATCGGCGTGCCGCTGGACGCGGATGCCGACTCGATTGCCGCCTTCCTCGCCGACCAGGCGGTGTGGACGGTCTATGGGTGGACCGAAGCGGGCGGCTACACCGTAGCCAGCACGCTCAAGCCCGGACGAGGCTACTGGGTCTACGTCCTCGGCGACGACGTGACCCTTACCCTCTCGGGCATCCCGCAGGTCGGCGGCGTCGCTCTGACGGCAGGCTGGAATCTTGTTTCCTTGGGTGGAGATGGCACGCAAGACCCACGCGGAGCCTATGAGGCGGTGCTCAGTTCGTGGCTCTGGAACCCCGCTTCCCTACGGTATTCCGCGCCGCCTCAGGGCGGAATCCCTGCCACCTCCGGCGTCTGGGTTCTCGTCGATGAGGACACCGTTATCTGGAGCAACCGCTAGCGTCAAATCCTGCCCGGAACGGGCTTCGCATGGGGACTGCCGGACCCTCGATTGGGAACGGCAGTTCCCGGTCCCGATCGGAGAATGCACCGGACGCGCCGCACGTTCGGGGGCAATCCCAGAGAATAGGGCGGAACGGTTCGAGATCAGTATCAGAACGAGCAAAGTCTCTCAGCCTTTCTCTCTTTTGCGAAAAGGAGAAGGGAAAGGTGACAAACACGACCGGAAAACCAGAGTTCATGGAGAGTTTCTTGGCATCTCACCTGCTATACAACGAAGGATTGGTACGGACACAGCCGGGTTGCTTTCTACCCGGCGGAAGCCCTGCACAGGAGCAGGTGGCCAACTCCGATGCTTCGCCACGACTAGAGATCCGCGAGAACCCGATTCTGGACAAGGACACCGTGCCCACTCGTACGACTCGGAACCATCCAATCGTCTCGTCCCCGGTAGCGCCTTCCACAGTGGCGCTGCGGCCGGGGCTGTGTTACGTGCTGATTCCTTGCTGGCCTGTCCCCATCTACGGATGCGGCTTCGTGCCAGGTCACGCACCACTAGACCCGAAGGGACAGAATTGAGCAAGACTATGACCACATTCACATATGATCGTTCGAGCGGGAGACACTCTATGAAGTCGAAAGATGCAGTGCGCAGTCTTTGGGTCCGCAGCCTCGCGGGTCTGGCGATGCTGGCTTGGGCCGCCATGGTGTCCGCCGCTCCGCCCGCTCCTGGGGTGCACCAGTACCGGCAACCCGACGGCACGATGGTCGGTCTTACTCTCCACGGCAACGAGCGCCTGCACTACTACCGGGACACCGATGGCTACACGGTATTGTTCGATCCCGCCAGCAAGGCGTACGTCTACGCCGAGCGCGACGTTGCCGGTCAGGTGGTCGCGGGTGCTCGCCGCGTGGGGGTGGACAATCCCACCCGGGCAGGCTTGATCCCGAACCTAGTGCCAGCGGCACGTGCCGTCGCCCGCGGCGCGGCCTCCATCGCCGCGCCGATCCTCCAGATTGGCGCAGACAATCCCTACAAGGTGGATTCCATCGGCACGATGAGGAACCTCGTCATCCTCGTCGATTTTGCCGACATGGCTTCCACGCGCACCAAGGCGGACTTCGAAGCGCTGTTCAACGACCCCAACTATACCGTGGACGGTGCCGCGGGCTCGGTGCGTGACTACTATCTGGCCTCGTCCTATGGGCAGTTGGTCATCAACTCCACCGTGACCGACTGGATCACGATGGACAACAGCTATCAAGATTACGACGAGACCTATGGCGATGTCCGGGCGATGGTGAGCGAGGCGCTCCAGAAGCTCGACGATTCCGGCTTCGACTTCAGCACGATGGATGGCGACGGCGATGGTTGGGTGGATGGACTGACCATCATCCACGCGGGCTTCGGCGAGGATGCCGGCGCTCTTGATCCCTATGTCATCTGGTCGCACTACTGGGCAATGAGCAGCCCGGTTACCTACGACGGGGTGACGATGCAGCCCTACCACACCGAGCCCGAACTGCGCAACGTCACCGGCACCGACCTGGTCCGCATCGGCGTCATCTGCCACGAAACCGGCCACTTCATCGGTCTCCCCGACCTCTACGACTACGGCTCTGACAGCAGCGGCGCGGGCAACTACTGCATCATGGCTGCCGGCAGTTGGAACGGCGGCAACAGCTATTACCTCGCGGGCAGGCAGCCCGCGCTCCACAGCGCTTGGTGCAAGTACGTGCTCGGCTGGGTCACCCCCACCGACCTCGCCGCCGGTGGAACCTTCACCCTGGACAGCATCGCGACCAACCAGAGCATGGGCATGATCCGTGGCTCGAGTTGGAACCCCAATGAGTATTTCCTGGTCGAGAACCGCCAGGCCGAGAGCTTCGACGGCTCGCTGCCGGGAACCCAGCGCGGATTCCTGATCTGGCACGTGGACGAGAACCAGCCAAACAACGACGACCAGACTCATTATCTGGTGGACCTGGAAGAGGCCGACGGCGTTCAGGAACTCGAGCTGTACAACGGCTATTCCGGTGGCGACTCGGACTACTTCCGGAACGGCAACAACAATGCCTTCACAGGCGCCAGCAACCCGTCCAGCGCGAGCTACGCAGCCAGCCCCCTCGGCTATGACATCACGAGTATCTCCGCCAGCGGCGCCAGCATGACGCTCAACGTCAGCGGCGGGCTTGGCACGGGGATTGCCACGAGCGACAATATCTTCGAGATTGCCCCGCAGGAGCAAGACGCCCGTTCGGACGCGGCTCTCTTCCAGGACGCCGACGGGGTGACCCACGCTGCCTACGTGGACCGCGCCAACATGCAGGTGAAGTACGCGCAGAGCGCGGCGGTCAGCCAGGGCGTGGCCTGGACCGATGGGGTGGTCGCCAGCAGTCACGCCTATACGTACATCGACCGGCCCCAGATTGTGGGAATCGCGGGAGGCACGGTGCATATCGTCTTTGGCGGTGTCGACACCAGCGGCCAGGCGAAGATCTTCCATACCTACAGCACGGATGGTGGCGAGACGTGGCGCGCGGACACGCCGCTGAGCAACGGCGAATACGGTGCCTCCAATCCCTATCTCCATGTGGTGACGCATCCGACGGATCCCGAGCAAAATGTGCTGCATATCCTTTGGGCGGGCAGTGACACCGCCGCCTGCGTGTTCCAGGCCGCCGAACTGGACCGGCTCATCGTGTCCGGCGCGGTGGTGGACGGCGATCTCGGCGAGTTGGTCGAGGACAATGGGCGGGTGGCCGTGTACCAAGACGCCAATGAGGATGGCGCATATACGACTGGCGAGGCGATCTGGGTCGAGCAGGCTGGGTCGGCGAACTTGGTGTACCACCTGGCCGAGGGTGACGTCAACGTCGCTGGTGCCACCGAGAACACAGTCGCCACCCGCGTGCTTCATGGCGCAGCATTCGAGGACGACAGCGGGGATCACCTGTACACGCTAGGCGAGGGCTTCTGGGCCAACACCCGGGCCGTGCGCTATGCGCGCCTAGCCAAGGTGGCAGGTGTCTGGAGCTTGACGGCGGGTCCGGTCGAGGTGGAGGGAGACGTGATCCCTGCCACACTCGGGAAGTTCCATTGCGGTCGTTTGGCGGTGGACTCCGCCGGCGATGTGCACGCGGCGTACTTCGCCGGGGCCGCGGCGGGCAACGCGATCCATGAACGCCACATGGATGGGTCCACCAGAGTATGGGGAGCCGTCGCGGAACTCGCCCCCTTGGCTACCGCTACCCCGGTGATCCCCGGCGTGGCCATCTCGGGCGGTCGCAAGATCGTCATCAGCAACGAGCAGCGGCAGGCCACGCCGACGGAAACCTTGCATGTGGTGTGGCTCGACGACGAGGATGCCTTTCACAGTTACGAAATTCGGCAGAAGTCGCTAGCAGTTGCCGCTCTAACCGCCACGGGGCTGAGTGGCGTGGCCGACCAGGAAGTGCCCATCAGTTCCAACAATGTGATGCCGACCGCCTCCATGGTGAACGTGGATGCGCGGCCCGACAAATACGGCAACCTCCACCTGCTCTATCAGTCCTCGCCGGCGCGCAATCCCTACTACCTGCTCTACAGCGCCCGCTACCGGAAGCTTGGTTTGAGCCAGCTGTGGAGCGACGAGTATGGGCTCACGGGAACGCTGTCGTCGCCCGTGCGATATTTCACAAGCCTTGCCGTTGGGCCGCACGCGAACATGTTGATGGCGATCGACGTGAATACAGATTTCTACCTCGTCGATCCGGCGCCGCGCGTTTTGGGCGTCGAGGAGTTCGACATGGACGAGAGCGGCGCCATCGATGCCCTCACCGTGACCACGACCGAGGACATGGATGATTCGACGATCAGTCTGGCCGAGAAGGATCAGCTACAGTGGACCTTCGCGGGCTTCTTCAACAACTGCGTCAATTTCGACTCCACCACGGATGTGGGGGGCGTGACCTTGGAGGGTACCTCCGACCCGGTGGCCGCCAACGACAACGTGTTCACGGCGGTTACCGACAATCTGTCCATCTACGGCACGGCCGCGAGCAGCGTGAGGTTCGTCGCTGACGCGCACCGCTTCCAGGACTTCGCGGGGGCCGCGATGGAGAGCGACTTTGCGATCACCGAGCATGACCGGGCCGGTGCCGTCCCCTATGAGACCTTCCAGCATGACACCAACGGCAACGGCATCGTCGATGTGATCGTCGTGCACTTCTCCGAGAATATCGACCACAACTCGTTCGATCTAACTGCCGCCCAAGAGCAGTTCCGGATCGCCGGCGCCGCCGTCGTGGCCGGGTTGGCCGGCAGCAGTGGCAGCATCGCAGGCGTGCCCGCCGGGGTGCCGTACACCTTCGGACGGCTCCCCCAGTTCAGGCCCTACAGCAGCTACTTGGCGAACGGCTCTGGGATCATCGACCCGGGGACGTGGAACGACGATTACATCACCCTGTTCTCGGACGACTGGAGCGCGGCGGTGCGCAACACCAACACCAAGGAAGTGGTGTTCAGCACCATCGCCGGGCGGTTCCGGGACCATGCCAACCCGGCCAACGACGGCGTCGGCCAGACCGTCACGATGAACCATGACTACGCGGCCCCGACTCTGGAGGAGGCCCTGCAACTAGACGGCGGCCGCTACTCCCCCTACAGCGCCAATCCGGATGGGTTCATCGACGATGTCGTCCTGACCTATTCCGAAGCCATGCGCGACATGAGCTTCTACAACAATCGGACGGTGCCCGTGGATCCGGGGAACATCCTCATCGACCTGACCCCCACATTGGGCACCGAGCTCACAGCCTTTCGCTGGTGGATGGGCCTTTCGACTCAGATGACCGCGTATGACCGTACCACGAGCTACGGCGCCGCCGGGGGGACCCCCTTCGATACCTACTTCGATCCGCATCGGAACGATGACGAGAAGGTGACGATCATGCATCGGAGTGGACTTCTTGCCCTTGGCACAGATGCCAAGAGCATGAGGTTCGGGCAGTACGTGCGCGACGGCGACCCATACCAGTGGCGCATCTACAGGAAGACCGACCGCCTGGGCAGCGGTCCGAACTACCGCCAGAACTGGTACTCCAGCCAGGCGTCGAGTCAGTTGATGCGATTCGAGCAAGACTTCCCGGACACCTTCGGGGATACCGAATACGTGAAACTGATCTCCCAGTATAACACGGCATCCACGGAGGATCATCAGCTCATCACTGGCGTGACCATCCTGGCCGTGTCGGGCGGGTGCATCTGGGTCGATACGAGCAATGGCACGGACGAGGACGGGACCGACAGCTGGTCTCGCATCCACCAGGTCGACCGCTTCGTCGCCACGGACTCGGCCGGGGCGAATCCACACACCTTCAGGAACTTCCCCTGCATACAGCCGCTCTTCTACGACCCCTCCACGGGCCGTATCAACTGGGGCTTCGGCTATGGGGGGACCAACTACCAAGTCTCCAACCTGAGCGGCCCACAGATCATCAAGCTCAATGAGAACTCCGTCGGCGGGATGGTCGCCACCTACCCTCCCTCTTCGGAACGTTTCATCTATGTCTACGTGGACCCGGCGAAGCTGCCGAAGGTGGATGCGACCACGGGGCGGATCGTCAGCTACTTCCGCATGTTCGACTACGGGATCAATGAATTCATGGGCCGGGCTGGCCGGCATCCCTTCGCGACCTTGCCAGACGTGCCCGTGATCGACGGGGCGGACCCGTTCGCCCTGGACAGTAGCTTCTTCGATACCGATGGCGATGGCATGTTCGACGAGGTCGTCGTCCAGTTCTCCGAGCCGCTCGACGACGCAACGGTGAATACGCCCAACGCGCAGCAGTTCGGCCTGGACCTGAACGGTGACGGCGTCGTGGATGTCTACTTCGACGGTGTGGACGATATCACCGACCCTGCCAATGGCATGCTGACGCTGAATACCCTTGACCCCCAGGTCAGTCCCTTCTCGGATGTGGCCGTCAATCCCGGCAACTGGATTTACCTGAGTGACACGGGCAATCAACGGATTGGCCGGTATGGACTCAACGGTGCCCTGGACGCCGCCCAGTACCTCAAGGGGGCGGATACCGACCCGATGCGGGCAAGCAAAGGGGTGGCCTACGTGCGGGACGAGTTCCCGCTCTCCGTGGCCAACGTCGCCGCGCTCAAGAATGTGTATGTGGCTGGCACCGAGTACACCTTCGTGCTGGACCCCGTCGCCGGCCAGTTGCGGAAGATTCTGGCCAGCGATGCCCAGGAACAGGTCGGCGCGGGTTTCCCGCTGGCCCTGAATGTGGCTGCCGACAGTCTGTTGGCCGCCTCTCCCGATACGGCCGACGGCCGCATGTACCTCGTGGTGCGCATCGCCGGCGATGAATTGATGAAGATCGACGCCGCAACGGGAGACGTGCTCGCGAGCACGACGATTGCCGGGATCACCCGGTTGGCGGCCCTGGATGATATGGTGTTCTATGCGACTGGGGTTGCAGTCGGCAAGCTGTCCCTGGCCGATCTCACTGCGGATGCCGGCTTCGGCGTCGCCGGCGAAGTGGTCCTTACCAGCATTGAGAGCATGGTCGCGACCCCGGACGGCCTCTTCCTTGCAGCCAACAACAGTGAACTGCATCGGCGCTCGCTCACTGACGGCGCCCAGGGTGCCGGCTTCCCGCAAGTGCCAGCCAACGTGGGTGGCATGCACGCCCTGGCCGTGAACAGCACCCAGGTGTTCGTCAGCTACCTCGACACCGTCTCCGGAGACTACACGGTCGCCAAGTACGACTTCAGCGGCAGCGCCCAGGCGTTTGTCAGCCAGCCGGTGGCCACCGCCCCGATCACTCGCCTGATCGTCACGGATGCGGACGTCTTCGCCTATGTCCCGGCCGTCGGAACGATCACGAAGATGGGCACCGATGGCAACCTCAAAGACGGTAGCACCGCCGGCAATAGCCCCGAATTCGGCACGGCCGGCGTGCTGGGGGGCGTGGGCGCTTCCCTTAATCTCCTCTGCCGCACCCGGGTCGTGGGCCAGTACTATCTGCTGATGACCGATCTGGCCCAGGGCACGAAGACTTCCTACAGCGCGACCGACGGTTCGTTGGCAGGCCTGGATGTTCTGTACGTGGCTGACGCCGGCGGCAACACCGTGCGCAAGTTCCGCGTGGATGGCACCAGCGAGGGCACCGAGGTCCGCGGCAATCTTCTCCCCATGACCGGCGAAAGTGTGGATGACTATGGCTTCGGTCGGCCCTACGACGTGGTAGTGGACAGCCATGGCTGGGTCTTCGTGCTTGACCGGCAGAACGACCGTATCGGGCGCTTCTTCTCCGACGGTACCGCCTTCGACGCCCCCGGCGTGCCCGGCGCGGACTTCATCCGGCCGAGCGCCACCGCCGTCTTCGCGCATCCCACGGCGCTGGCCATCGATGCCAATGACAGGTTGTACGTGGCCGACACCGGGAGCGATAGCGTCAGGGTGTTTGAGACGACTGCTCCCTGGACCCAGAACGACCCGACCGAGGTGATGTCCGTCAGCACAGTCGGGGCCGCCGCCCTGATCGCGCCATGCGGCGTGGCAGTGGCGCCGGACGGCAGCGTCGTCTACGTGGCCGATGGCGGCAACACGCAGGTCATAGCCTTCACCACCAGCTCCTATGACGCACCCACCAGCAGCGCCGACATGGCCGCTGGCTACCCGCTGACCGAGGTCCTGAGCAACCCGACCAGCGTCACCCTCGACAGCGCCAGCGACACGCTGTACGTCGTCGAGGCCGGGTCCGAACAGGCCCGCAATCGCGTGGGGATCTACACAGCCAGTACTGGGGCCGCCCTCAACGAGGAGCTGTTCGGGCTCGTGGCTATCGGCAACAACGACGGGTACGTCACGCTGCATATTAGCGACGACCTAGCTCTGCTCCTGCAGGGCATTCTCGGCACCGGCAGGATCGATGACCCGATCACGATCATCTTCAACCCACAGACGGGCACCTGGAGCGATCTGGTCGGCAACGAACTGGATACGAGCCCGGAGGAGGTCATTGACTATGCCGACCCGCAGATCAGCCGGGTCGAGCTCTTCGACACCAACCGCGACGGCGATATCAACGAAGTGGCCGTCACCTTCTCCGAGGATTTGAACAAGCAGACCATCAGTACTTTGAATGCGGCCCAGTTCACGGTTCGCGGCATGCCCTTCACCCATGTGGATGATACCACGGACGGGATCAACGGGCTGGCCCCAGACACCACGCTGGTTCCCGTGGACCCGAACCACTACGCTGGCCAGGCTTCCAGAATGGTCCTCTTCCGCGAGCCTGAGATGGCTGGCATTGGCAGCGCCAAGGGCACCTTCGCGTACGTGGCCTTGGATGGTTCGTTCCAGGATACTTCGGGCACGGCATCGAAGAGCGCCGAGGAGCTTGGCTCCGTGGTGGTCAGGGCCGACAAGGTCATCGACCTCGCGCCTCCGCTGCCGGTTCGCGCCGTACTGTCGCCTTGGCCGGTGGTCAATGGCCGCCTGGTCGAGCAGGGCGGCGTCCTGCCCTACCTCGACGTGACCTTCAGCGAGAATGTCTCAGTGATGCTGGTCGCTCTGACGAACGCCCAGTGGACTCTTGTCAATCCCCTCGGCGATACCGTGAGCCTGGGCGACAGCGCGTTCTCGGTGTTGGACGAGAACACGGTCCGCATCACCTTCAATGTGGATGCCACCGGGAGCGAATCCGACGGTTGGATCGACGGGACCACGATCAACTTGGTGCCGGCGGGAAGCTACGCGATCCAAGACTTCGCCACAGCTCCGAACAGTGCCGTCGCCAATTCGACGCCGGTGCCGATCGAGGGCTTGGCGGACAGCACCCTTGGCACGCCTGAGTTTGTCCGGGGCGCCGCCTTGGATGTGAACGGCAATGGCTACCTCGACAAGATCGTCGTCTGGCTCGACGACCAGCTGATGACCGCAGGTGGGCACAGCAAGCCAGACGTGGGTACCTTTACCGCGACCGATGCGGACGGCACCAGCTTGACCATCACGGATGTGACCGTGGCCCGGAACCGGGTTGAGGTCCTTCTTGCCGACGTAGCTGGCACGACGGGTCCTCCTACGCTCGCCTACAACGCCAGTGCGGCGGTCGTGAAAGTGCGCAGCCTCTCCAGTTATCCCGCAACGGCCAATTTCGGCTCGCCCACTGCGCTCGCCATCGCCGACTTTGCCCGCCCGGTGGCTCTCAGTGCCGGTTCGGACAGCGCCCTCGACGAAGATGGCGATGCCAACGATATCAGCGCCGACACGGTTCTGACCGTAGGCTTCAGCGAAGACGTCCGCCTCGGGCCTGGGAATGGCGCTGGCGACTGGCTTGTGCCGGATGCCACCCTTGCCTCAACCGGCGGCACCAGCTTCTCGGCCGACGGTGACGACGAGGTGGACATCAGGGTTTCCGGGGTGACGACGAGCAACGACTGGTCCCAGGGGGACCGGATTAACGTCGCCGCGAACCTTGGGGCGCTGACCGTTGCCGACGACGGCAGTGGCACGAGCTACGCCTACTTCGTGGACTACACCGCAGCCACCCCGACCTTGCGCAAGGTGGTGGTTTCTACCACGACCCAGACCAATCCGTCCGTGTGTGCCGTCTTCGTGTTTTCCGACACCAACGACAACGGCGTCTACGACCACGGCACCGACCAGGTTGTGGTGGATGGGACGAGCGCTGCCGATGTCTCTGCGTTCGATGGCAAGGTTGGTACGTCCCTGGATCTCTACTTCGTCGACAGCGACGGCAATGGGGTCTACACCGCCACCGAAGAGGTCTTCGCCGACCGCGACGGCAATGGCGTGTACGATGGTACCCCCGATGTCCAGATCTATGACGGCGGGCTCGATTCCTCAGGCGACGGCAACGACTGGGACACCCCGGTCACCACCGTTGGGCTGCGGCGCGACCTGCTGTTTGTGGCCGCTCCGAGCGGCTGGACCGACTACCCCGTGGCCGCTGGTGCCACCATTGCCGATGTGGAAATAGCGGACGGGATCGCCTACGCGGCCGTCAACAATGCCGGCGCTGGCACGGTCGTCCTGTTGGACGCGGCGACTGGCGTGGCGACTGGCGCCACGGCCCCGGGCCTCGGCGAGATCGCTGACTTGGCCCTCGATGGCGCCCTTTTCGTGGCTCACAATGCCGCTGGCGGCGCCACGATCAGCGAATTCTCTCTGGGCACTGCTGTGGCCACCGGCGACGAGGTCCTTCTGGCGGACCAGACGGCGCGCCGGATTCTGGCCGTGGACGGTGCAGTCTACGCCTCGCTCGTGAACACCGGCGCAACCCAGGGCATCGTCCAGCGGTTTGATGACGCCCTCGTCTCCCAGTGGGTGGTCACCATCCCCGAACTGGGCACGCCCACGGAGTTGATCCGCCCCGGCCAACTGCTGGTCGCCAACGATGGTACTGCCGACGCCCTGTATGTGGTCACCGATCACGAGAGCACGGAAATCAGGAAACTGAACCTGGTCGATGGCACCGAAGAGTGGACGGCAAATCCCGCTGGGGCGCATGGGGTCAGCAGCATCACCAGCGCCCTTGGTGCCGATGGGAACATCTACATCTACGCGGCCAATACGGTGGCCGGAGTGATCGAGCGCTTCGCTGCCGCCAACCTCCTGGTGGATGCCGCCTACGCGGTCCCGTTGCGTGGCTATGCAGACGATCTCCAGGCGGTCGCAGGCACGCTCTTCGTTCTTGATCAGACACAGGAGACCATCACCCGCTACCAAGGCGATGATGGTGCCCTTGTCGAGCGTCTGAACGTACTACCCGCGAATCTCTACCCTTGGACGACGGCCCCCACGGCCTGGGTCAGCACGGTTCACGTCCTTGATTTCGACAAGGACGGCACACTGCGCAATCCCGCCCGGATCACCGGCACGAGCCCGACGGTCCGCAATCTCGGGACCGACTTCCCGACCATTACCGGCGGCCTGTCCCAGGATACGGACGGTGACGGCGACTTGGACCAAATCGTGCTCACCAGTGACATGGATCTCATGGTCGTGAGCGATCCGGCCCAGTTGGCCACTGCCTTCACGGTTCTCACTGTGGACAGTGTGGCACTGCGGGTGGATGGCGTGACGGTCGGCCTGGTGGGCAACGAGAAGACCATTACTCTCCAGGTGAGTTGCGTCACGGTCGTGGACCTGGTGGACGTGCCGTTCTGGTACACGGGTCGCGTGACTGTCGGGTACAACCCAGACACCGTTGGCTTGGCCTCCGGCGACCGCCTCAGGAACAGCAATGGTGTCCAGGTACGGCCCTTCACCGCCAACGAAGTGAACGTGACGGACGTCGCCAACCCGGTGATCGTCGATGCCTACCAGACGTCCAACAACTACTTGGACCTCACCAACAACGTGCCCGCTGGCGCGGAGTTCCGGGTGGTGTTCAGCGAGACCGTGACGGCGGCCGTCGTGCCGGTTCTGTCCTATGACGAGACCTTCGCCTTGGATGCCGCCGGTACCGCGATTCTGCTCCCCGACGGCAGTTCCGTTCAGTACATCTTTGTCGATGATTCCATGACCATGGCGTTCGCGACCGACACCACGAGCGGCACCTGGGTAATTGCGACCACGATCAATGTCATCACTGTCGGAAGCGAGGACATTCAGGACGCCACCGGCAACCACGCGATGCCGACAGTCGCGGCTGTGCAGATTCGCTACCTCGAGGAAGAGGATCGTGACAACGATGGGATTCCCGACCCCTACGACCTGTTCCCTGACGACCCCGCGAACGCAGGCACGGACGCCGACGAGGACGGGCTGACCGATCTCGAGGAATACCAGGCCGGGAGTGATCCCGCCGACCCGGACAGTGACGGGGACGGACTGGTGGACGGCGACGAAGTTAATGTCCATGGCACCGATCCCATGCAGAGGGATACCGACGACGATGGCGTGATCGACTCCGCCGAGCTCGATCCTCGCAACCCCACCTATGCCATGAGCAGCCAGGTTGCCGTGGAGCGCGCCCTCAGCCTAGCCAAGGTCCGCAGCGAAGGTCTCGTGCCGCCGCTGCCCGATCGCTTCGCCACCACCGCCGACCAAGGCTGGACGGTGGAGACCTGGATTCGCCTCGGCAGCGATACCGAGGGGATCATCGCCCAGTACAACACGACGGCGGCAGGCATGCCCCGCGTCGCTCTGGAAGTCGGCGTCGAGGGCGCTGGCGTGCCCTACGTGCGCTTCGAGACCGCTGGCGGCATGGAGTACAAGGCCGGCGGCACCGGCGCAGCCCTCGCCCTTAGTACTGGCGAATGGCATCACCTGGCCGCTGTCTGGACCTCCGCTACTGGCACCGCCACGCCGCGGACCAGCCTCCAACTCGTCATCGACGGGATGACCGTTCTTGCTCAGGTATCCCTGGAGCCGCCGGCCCAGAATCCGGGGACCCTGGTTCTCTTTGCCGAATTCAACGACGGTTTCATCGACGAATTCCGCTTCTGGCGCGATGTTCGCACCCAGGCTGAGATTCTCGCCTTCCACGACGTAATCGTTCAGGAGAGCCCTGGGGCCGATCTGCTGGCGTACTACCGCTTCGACGATGGCGGGCTCGCCATTGAAGACTTCGGTGGCCCCGATACCGCCCGCTTCATGGGCGACAGGACCTACTGGATCGATAGCGCCGACTATGCCGGCGTTGGCGACGCCAACGCCGACGGGCATGCCGACTGGGTGACCGGGCAAGCCTGTGCCGTTCCCGAGATCATCGGCTACGACCACGATGGCCTGGACACGGATCGCGACCACTATGCCGACGATGGTCACGGCAGCGCCGACCCCGCCCTCGCATTCGCCATCATTCCGGGATTTGACGGGGTGTTGTATACCACGCCCCACTCGGCGGACGAGGCGAACGACAGCAGTGGCGACGGCATTGTGGATCGCATCTTGCCGGGCCCCGACGGCCAACTCCAGTCCCTGCCTGCCATGGACACCCGCGACCTGCTGCTGACCCGCGGCGCCTTCAATCTGGCCGTCAGCACGCCCGAGACCCAGCTGAACGATGGTATCGACAACGACGCCGACGGAGTGGTGGACGACAGCGACATCGCCAAGCACATGCGCGGCGAGGATGATCGCGAAACGGACGTGCTCCCTGACTGGTTCGAGAACCTCTACTTCCCGGCAGACGAGACGGGGCTCTTCGCCACCGGCCCCAATTCGGATATCGATGGGGACGGCCTGACCAACCTCTACGAGTTCTGGTGCCAAACCAATCCGACCGACAAGGATACCGACAACGATGGCATCGCCGACGGCGACGAGGACTTCGACGGAGACGGACTGAGCAACCTCGAAGAGAATCTGCTGTCCCCGACCTACCCGACCAACCAGGGGACCCGCCCCGACCTCCGCGACACGGACGATGACGGCGAGGACGATGGCGCCGAGGTCCTGGCGGGCACCAATCCGCTCAGCTCCGCGAGCCCGGCCTTGGACCGCGTGCTCGCCCTGGACGGCACGGGCGACTATGTGGAACTGCCCCGCGACCTCCGCTTTGCCTTGAGTAGCTGGACCGTCGAGGCCTGGATCAAGCTGAGCGCCCCGACTGGGGTTGTGATTGAGCGACGGGTGGGAGCCGGGCAGTACACCTTCCGGCTTGGGATCAAGGACTCGGTCCCCTACGCGCAGTACACCAAGGCCGGCACGAGCGATCTGGTACCAAACCCCGCCGACCAGTTGGTGGTCCCGGCCACGGTAGCCGTGAACGAGGGCCAATGGTTCCATGTGGCCGCCACGCTGGATGGCCCCGCCGGCATGCTCTCGCTCTATGTCAATGGCCAGCTGGCAGCCTCTCAGGCCACCGCTGCGCCCTGCCGTGTCGATGGTCTCAGTCCCGTGCGGACGACAATTGGCGAAGGCCTGCAGGGCCTGGTCGACGAAGTCCGCATTTGGGACAGCGCTCTTGCCGCCGCGACGATTGCTAGCCAGATGAACGGTTACGTCAGTGCCACGTCTGCCGGACTGGTGAGCATGCTTCACTTCGAGGACGGCGGCATGTCCTGCGAAGACTCCACGAATGCGAATGATTGGCCCAACGAGTGGGCCAATGCCGGTGTTCGAATGGGCGATGCGGCCATGGTTCCGGCACCCATCGACGTGCCGATTGCCGCCGCTGACGCAGATGTGGACGGAGACCAGATCGCCGATGAGTGGGAGTTCCTGCACTTTGGCGCCACGGACGTCGCCGGATTGGATCCCGCCGGACCTGGTGGCTACACCGATTCCGATGGCGACGGACTCAACGATCTCTACGAGTTCCTCGCCGGTCTGAATCCGAATGACGCCGACTCCGACAACGACGGGACGACCGACGATCTCGAAAACTCCGATGCGGATAGTCTCACCAATATCGAGGAGCAGGACAACCGCACCGACCCGAAGCTCGTCGACACAGACGACGACGGCGAGAACGACGACATCGAGGTGGCTGCGGATACCAACCCGCGCTACAGCATGCACAAGGGCTCATCGCCTGCTCAAGTGGGCTTGGACCTGAAGGTCGCCGGGGCAGATGCCGCCGGGATCGTGCTGCCCATGGCCTCTCGCTTCGCCCTTTCCACAGGCTGGACTGTGGAAGCCTGGGTGAAGTTGGCCGCTGGCGAGACGGGCGCAGTCGTGAAACACAGCCTCGGCAGCCTCAGCCAGTTCGAGCTGGGCCTCGCGGCGGGTGTTCCCTACGCCAAGTTCGACCTCCGTCAGGGCGGCGAAATCCGCGCCTCTGCCACCGCCGCGCTGAACGACGACTGGAACCACGTGGCCGCCATCTACGACCGCGTCGGGCGCCGGATGATGCTGGTGATCAACGGCACTCAGGTGTTTGGCAAGGACAATCTCGAAGACGACGAGAACCCCGTCGATGGTGCCGGCCAGGCCGTGCTTGGCGCGGGCACCTGGGACGACCTGGTTGTGGACGAAGTCCGCGTCTGGGCCAGTGCCGTGCCGATCCAGATCATGGACATTGCCCGTCGCTCGCTGGCCGGCAAGGCCTCGAGCGCCATGATCGCCTGCTACCGTTTTGACGACGAGGGGACGAGCTTCGAGGACTTCGCCCATGCCGGCGATCTCGACTATGCTCTTCCCGTTCCGGCCGCCGCGTTCGTGGCTGGCGCCGATCTGTTGGGCGTGGGTCAGGGCGTGGTCGGCTATGCCGACGACACCGATGGCGATCTCTTGCCGGACTGGTTCGAAGACATGACCAATGTCCTTGATCCCTCGCTTGCCGATACCAATGGCAATGGCCTCGACGATGCCGGCGAAGATCTGGACGGCGACGGGCTGAGCAACCGCTACGAGCTCCTCTGCGGGCTCGATCCCACCCGTGCGAAGACCGACCTGCTCCATGAGGACGCCGAGCTCGATTCGGTGGACGCCGATGGGGTGAAGAACAGCGACGAGCAGGCCTACGGCAGTGATCCCCGCTTGGCCGACACCGACGGCGATTCGATTTCCGACGCACTGGAGATCTACGGCAACCCGGTGGTCGAAGCCACATTGCGGCCGATCAGCGATCCGGCCGATTCGCAGAGCCCCTGGGTCCAGCGTGGCCTGGACCTGTCGGCCGCCAACCAGCGGATGCTGGTTCCCGGACAGGCGAAGTTCGCGCTCAGTTCCTGGACGGTCGAAGCCTGGGCCAAGCCCGGCATCGATGCCACCGTCGGCGAGCGGATGGCGATCGTGCGCCGCGCGGTGGCCGACATTGGCCAGACCGACGAAGTTCTGAACTACGAAATCGGCCTGCTTGGGCGGACCTTGGCCGGCATCGTCGTCTGGACCCCCTACGTTCGCTTCACGGATTTCGCCGACACCAGCCAGGAGCTGTGCGCTCCCTTCGGCGTGGCGAAGGACCAGTGGGCCCAAGTGACCGCCAGTCTCGACGCCATCAGTGGCAAGCTCCTGCTCTACGTCAATGGCTACCTGGTTGGCGAGAGCGAGGGCGACTACCGCGATGTGGACTGCGTGGTCTATGGCGGGGACGAAGCCGAAGTCACGATTGGCGGCGGCGCACTCATGGGTGGAACCACCGTTGAGAAGGACTTCCAGGGCGCCATCGACGAGGTTCACATCTGGGGCGGCGTCCGCCGAGACAAGCTCATCGGGAAGGGCTTCCACAGCATCCCGGTTGATGCTCTTGGCACTGATGTGGCCGTGCTAGAGGAGGGAAATCTGGGCGATGACGTCCATGTCCTTCTCGGCCAGCAGGGCATTCCCTATACCTTCATTCAGCAGGCGGATCTGTACAAGAGTTCCACCTACTCCACCTATGACAGCATC
>JABGQJ010001199.1 GCA_018648945.1 Victivallales bacterium | reverse complement strand
GCACCATGCCCACTGCCGCAGACCAACCGAACGTGATCCTGATGATGGCGGACGACCTTGGCTGGGGGGATGTTGCCTACAACGGCCACCCTCACATCAAGACGCCTCACCTTGACCGCATGGCCCAGGATGGCATCCGCTTCGATCGCTTCTATTCGGCCTCGGCTGTCTGTAGCCCCACCCGGGCCAGTTGCCTGACCGGTCGGAACCCGCACCGCACCGGCGTCTTCAACGCCAACGACGGTATCCTCCGCCCGGAGGAAGTCACCATCTTCGAAGTGCTCAAGGAGAAGGGGTATGCCACGGGGCTCTTCGGCAAGTGGCACCTGGGCACGTTCAGCGATGAGGTGACGGATGGCAACCGGGGGGGCAGCAGGCACCCGGAACTGGTCAACCTGCCGTCCGAGCATGGCGTCGATCTCTACTTCGCCACCGAGTCCAAAGTCCCGACCTGCGATCCCATGAAGCTGGCCGAGGGCAAGCGTCCCGGCGACACGTGGGACTACCTGAAGCCAGGGGAACCCTACACGGGTTACGGGACCTACTACTGGAGCAACTGCACGGGCCGCAACGAGATCGTCACCGAGAATCTGGCGGGCGACGACTCGCGGGTGACCATGGACCGGGCGATCCCGTTCATCGAGGGTGCCGTTGCCACCGACCAGCCGTTTCTCGCCGTCATCTGGTTCCATGCCCCGCACCGCCCGTGCGTGGCAGCTCCGGAGTTCCACGACATGTACGCCGATCAGCCATTCGAGGAGCGCAACTACTACGGCTGCATCACCGCGATGGACGAACAAGTCGGCCGGCTACGGACGAAGTTGGCAGAACTGGGCGTCGCCGAGAACACACTGGTCTTCTTCTGCTCCGACAACGGCCCGGAGGGTGGCCCTGGGGTTACCGGGGGCTTCCGCGAGCGGAAGCGTTCCCTGCATGATGGCGGCGTGCGCGTCCCCGGCCTACTCGTCTGGCCCGACAGGGCGCAGGCGGGGCGGACGGAACCCGCGGCTGTCGTCACCAGCGACTACCTGCCGACCGTCATGGACGCTCTGGACATACCTGCCGAACGCATCCCCTACCGGCTGGATGGGGTCAGCCTGATGGACCTGATTGCCGGGGACCCCTTCGAGCGTGACAGGCCCATCTGCTTCCAGTACAGAATGCAGGCGAACTGCTCCACGGATCGCCACAAGTATTACCAGAAGGCCGGAGGCGATCCAGAGCTCTACGACATGTTGGCCGATCCCTACGAGGCACATGACATCGCCGGGGATCACCCAGAGCTGGTACAGGAGCTCAGGGAGCAGTTCCTTGCCTGGCAAGCAGACACGAAGGGGTCCTTCGAAGGCGACGAATACGGGACTGCCTCCCGTGAGCGCGTCCGGCAGGATTGGGACGATGTGTTGGGTAGCCCAGCCACTCAGTAACCTTGTGATGGAACCCACTGCAGGACTCCTCGGGGCAGTGGCGCTCCTCTTGATCGGCGGCGCAGTCCATGGAGAGACATGCCTTTTCGCCGACCTCGCGGCATCGTCGCGGCTGGCGCCTTCCTCGGGATGTGCCGCCGCCCTGGCGGGGGCTCGGTCCCTCCTTCCTCTCGATCACGGGTTTGCACCCGTGGCTACTGTATGCCGGCCCTGCGGAGGCCCCGGAGCTCCCTTTCAGAGTCCCAGTTCCCTGCCCCAGACTTGCCTCAAACATGTAGCAATAGACAGTATGATACGCCTTTGACATCAAACGTAGAGTATTCGTGACGCTTCAGGAAGAGGGTGTTCCATCGCGGTTCCCTGGAGAGTTCGCGGCCTCGCGAACACGGCGCAGAGCGCCGGGAGACCATCGCCCGTCGAACAGCTATGCTGTGAATTGGCGGTCGCCTGGGACGGGTGTTCGCGAGGCCGCGAACGCTGGTATGTTCCCGCCAGTTGCTTATCCATAGGCTCCGGTTCC
>JABGQJ010001198.1 GCA_018648945.1 Victivallales bacterium | reverse complement strand
CTCGCGATGTCCATCGCCCAGTGGGGATCAGGGATGTCCTGCTTCCGCTTCTTCCATTCGTGCTTCTCCATCCACATGTGAGGGTGCGGAGACATGCGCAACTCGCCGCCACGGCCGAACTGCCACAGGTAGGATACCAGGTGGTGCTTGGCCTGCCGGATCCGGTACTGACGCGCGTAGGATGCGGCTGGCCGAGCCATGGCGACAGCCGACAAATAGCAGTGAATCACCTCGCAGGCCTCGTGGGACAGCACCATCCTGGACGGCATCGGCACCACCCGCGCGCGCCCCTCCACCAGCGCCTTCGGCTCGACAACATCGGCGTCCCCCAGCGTGGCCCTGAGTGCAGTGAGGTGTCCATGCCGAGCAGTTGGGGAGGCAACCCACACGGGTTCATACTCTCTGCCCGGCCAATCCTCCGGCACGATCTCTTCGCACGGAAACGCAGCGCAGTGGGCACAGGTCGGCACACCATTGCGGGTCACACAATTCTTGATGACGCAGCCATACCCGTCTGGACACCCTGGGCAACCATTCGTGCATCCGGCCATTTCGTTACCTCTCAACGCGCGCAACACAACAGCATCGTCCCGAGCAGAGCCGTAGCTCGGAACACATTCGGGTGGGGGTATAGGCGTCTCTGGAATCCCTTGGTCATGACAACGTACCCGTCAGACGCCGCTCACGCCAGAGAGTATGGGGGCAAGCACAAGATCGCCCCAACCGACAGCTACACAAACACCGTCCGCCCGTCGCCCTTCGGCCGTACCACGTCGACCTGGCCTTTGCCCGTGACCGGCAGATCGGCACCGTCTAGGCTGGGATCAGCGTAGCGCAGAAACCACTCGTCGAGCTGGGAGCGCAAGCGTGTTAGCGTGTCGGCATGGACGGGGTCATCGACAAGATTGCTGGCTTCGCTGGGATCCTCCCCAAGGCAGTAGAGCTCATGGGGACCATCGGGGTAGCGATGGACGTATTTCCATTCCCGCTCGCGGATCATGCGCACGGGACCGTACTCGTCGCAGACAACGATGGGAGCGTCCGTCATCTCGCCGCCACGCAGCGACTCGGCAAAGCTGCCACCGGGCAATTCGTCGGCCAGGGGATTGTCGAGCCCGAGATAGTCGAGAATCGTCGGCATGAAGTCGTAGTGGCTGACCAGGCCCGTGTTCAGCACCCCACTCGGGATGCGGCCCGGACACCGGGCGATGAAGGGGACCTTCACCGACTCCTCGTACATGTTCATGGGGTACGTGCCATTCCCCTTCCCACTAATGCCATGGTGCCCCATGTTGTAGCCGTTGTCGCTGGTGAAGAAAACCAACGTATCCTCGGTGAGGGAGAGCTCGTCGAGCGTGTCCAGAATGCGGCCAATCTGGGCATCCATGGCCGTGATCGTGGTGAAGTAGCCCTGGATGGTCTCGTGGCGCTTCTCCGGGGTCGGGTTCCAGCCACGCCAGGGATGGGGTGGCAGGACGGGCAGCGACGCGAACTCGCGGTCGGCGTAGCTCTGCCAGATCTCCGGGGGCTGCTCGCCCTCGCGCCACGGCGCGTGCGGCGCGGTGTAGTGCACGCTCAGACAGAATGGCTGGTCGTCGCCGGCGTGGCCCTTCAGGAAATCGATGGCCCGGTCGGTGAACAGATCCGTGACATACTGTTCCTGATGCGCCAATTCCGGGGTGTCATCAAAGATGAAGTAGTCGGTGTAGCTGTCGCCACCCAGAGAGTGCGCACACCAGTAGGAATGGCTCTTCTGGGGAGTGGCGCTGGCCCCCAGGTGCCACTTCCCGGACAGCGCGCAGAGATAGCCATTGTCGGCCAGGATATCAGTGAAGGCAGTCAGCCCCGCCAGGTACTCGATGGGCCGATCACCGCCGCACCACGTCACCCCGTCCTCAACATCGATGTTCCCCGACTTGATCCAGTCGTGGACCCCATGGCTGGAGGG
>JABGQJ010001197.1 GCA_018648945.1 Victivallales bacterium | reverse complement strand
AGACGGCGTGGTTTGCCAACGTCTCGCTCAGGAAGGCCCCGCCGCCGGAGCCGAAGAATCCGGTCGCGGTGGCCACGTTCGAGGCCATCGGCATCCGCGTCCCGTGCGGTGGCGTGCCCAAACCAACCGAGCGCATGCCCGTGCGCTACCGACGGCGAGCAGATACGGGTTGGCGGGACGGCCTGCCGCTGTTCTACTGCCCCACCGACAACGAGTTTCGGGGCAGTCTGGTGGACCTGGCGCCCGGTACGGTCTACGAGATCGAGTGCTGGCTGGAGAAGACGCCTGCGAACCGACTCGCGCTCAGCGCCGAGACGTGGTCCGAGGACATTCCCATTGGCGAGGTCCGCACCTTGCCCGCCGGGCGAGATGCTCCGTTGGTCATTAAGGACCAGGGCAAGCCAGATGGCTGGATCGTCTACCGTGCCGCTGCCGGACAGCAAGCCGTGATCGACGCGGGGAAGAGCGGCGCGTTCGCGGTACAGTTCGATCAGGCCGCCTATGTGATGATCGAGGGGCTGACCATTCGAGGTGGCGGGCGCGATGCGGTCAATGTCTGGGGCTCCCATCACATTCGCGTCCGTGGCTGTGATATCGCCAATTGGGGCGATCCCGGCATCCGCAAGGAAGGGCTGCCCGGTGGACTCTACGTCGATGCGCAAGGCAAGCGGATCAACTACCACGTGGGCGTGCGCGTGGCCAGTGGCTCCCGCCAGGTGGTGGTGGAGCGCAACTTCATCCATTCCCCGAATGGCACGGCCAATTCCTGGGAGTTCGGGCACCCCATGGGGCCGCAGGGCATCGTGCTGGACCGTACCGGCGGCAACAACGTGGTCCGTTACAACGACATCGTGGGTTCCGAGACCCATTGGTGGAACGATGCCATCGAGAGTATCAGCAACGGCAGCGTCACCGGCGGGCCGTACCAGGACACGGATATCCACGGCAACCTGCTCGCCTTCAGCAATGACGACGGCACCGAACTGGACGGCGGGCAGATCAACGTCCGCTTCCACCGCAACTGGATCGCCTGGGCGCTCTGCGGCATCAGCCATGCGCCCAACGTCAGTGGTCCATCCTATTCCTTCCGCAACCTGATTGCGGGCCTCGGCGAGGAGCGCATGGCGGCAGGTTCTGCCTTCAAGATGGGCGGCAACCTGCTTTCCCCCGGTATGAACGTCATCCTGCACAACACCGTGTATGGCGCGGGTGGTGGCTTGCGCAGCGTTGGCTACGGCAAGGGCAGGGACCGGGGCGCCTACATCGCCTACTCCCGCAACAATGTCTTCGCCGGGCCCGGCAGCGGGGACATCACCAATGTCTCCCGCGATCCCCGCAACGACTTTGACCATGACCTGACCAGCCGCAGCAAGGCTGCCCTCGGGGCGGGCGGGGAAGAACATGCGGTGACCGAGAAGCCCGTCTTTCTCGACCCAGAGAAGGGCGATCTCCGTTTGGCTAAGCGCTCCGCCGGTCTGGATCAGGCCTTTCCCCTGCCAGGCTTCAACGACCACTATGTGGGCAAAGGCCCGGACATGGGCGCGCTCGAAGCCCGCACGCTGGACGCGGCCTGCTTCCCCCCGCGCCCAGGCGGCATGACGGCTCTTCCCTCCCGGACGCTACTCCGCCACGCCACCGGCAAGGCTACCAGGCAGGTGTTTGCGCTGCGGGTTCCGCGCGCCCTCGGCACGCGCTGGACCGCCACGCCCAATGCCCCCTGGCTGCGTTGCGAGCCCGCCTCCGGCAGCACCGCCGATGGTGTGCAGGAAGTCCGCGTGGGCCCGATTGCGGGGCTCAAGGAACAGCGTCTTCACCGTGGTGCGGTCACCTTCCGCACCGATCAAGGCTACACCCGGACCGTGCTGGTGGATACCAGAGTCTACCCGGAGCACGAAGTGGCCATGGTCTTCGAGGCCGAAAGCGGTACCATCGGTGGTGCCTTCCTGAGGGT
>JABGQJ010001196.1 GCA_018648945.1 Victivallales bacterium | reverse complement strand
GCATTGTCGGCAAGCAGGAGCCGCACCCCGCAGTAGGCCCCCGCCGAGGTGAAGAGCAGCAGGTACGCCCAGGCAATCCGCTCGACCCGGAGCCCCCCCGCCTTGAACGCGCCACGCAGGTCCCGACGCTGCTCTTCCGCCTGGTTCTCGTCGTAGTTGCCATTCGCCGACAACACGTTAGTGAGTTTGCTGTCAAGATCACTCATTGTCTGTTTCCTCTATTGCTTTCTTAAGGCGTTGACGGGCATGGTACAGCCTCGATTTCACGGTGCCGGGGCGAAGATCGAGGATCGAGGCGATCTCCTCGATACCGAAGCCATCCCTGTACTTCAGCGCGAGCAGCACCCGGTCCTTGCGGGGTAGCCCCTGAACGGCTTCCTCGAGTGACATGGCCCGCTCGCTTGGGGCGTTCTCTTTCTGACTGTGCTGCTGCTCAGCCCCATAGGACTCGTGGACGTCTTGCCGCCGACTCTCCTTGCGCCACCAGTCCTGGCTCTTGTGGGTCACAATGCGGTACGCCCACCCTCGGAATGCCGCCGGGCTCTGCAGCTTGGCGATCCCCCCACTGATCGCCACCAGGGCATCCTGCAGGACATCCCACGCTGCATCCTCCTGCCCCACCAACCGCCATGCGTGCTGCCACAGACGCTTCTGCCAGCGCCCGAGCAGTTCGTCAAAGGCGGCCTCGTCGGCCTCCTGGCACCGCAGTACGAGCAGTTCGTCGTAGGTTTGGTCGGAGTCGCTCATGATACCTATAGAGTCGTCCCGACAATACCAACGGTTCAAGTCGGGAGGGAAAAAAGCGGTTCATCCACGAGATTGGCAAGCCGCGTGCCCCATCTGTCGCCCCACCGCCCGATGGGGTCGTGTCCCCCTTTGCCGGCGTTGCGGCAGGCCGTGCGTGAACTGTTCAAGCTAGTGAAGCTTCGGCCCAAACCGCCCAGTAGCGTGTCGTCCTGCATCGTGCCGCTTCCTGGTGCAGGTCGGTTGCCGGAATTTCCATGGTTCCCAGAGACTCCCCCGGGGCCGATTGGGCGGACCTGCATACCGCTCTTTTCTCGGCCAGCCATTCCCGGAGCCCTCGCAGAGGGCGGCATATCGTAGCCACGGGTGTGAACCCGTGGATTGGGTTGGTGGGGATCTTCGAGCCCCCGCAGGCGGGCGACATATGTTCCCCTGGGCATCAGTCCAGGGGGGACGCGGTTGCAGGCCACGGCAGATGGCGCTGGTGGCTGACAAGCAACCAGGCCATGGCATTCGGGATGGCTGCGGGCTAACGCCCTTGCGACATATGCCGCCCCCTGCGGGGGCTCAGGCCACGGGTGCTGCCGTAACCACGGGTTCGCACCCGTGGCTACGATATACCGCCTCCTGTGGAGGCTCCGGAGCTTCCGTCCTGAGTCCTGGATCTCCGCCCCAGACTTGCCTGAAACGTGTAGTACTGGGCGCATCGAACAGGCCAGGTCAGGTGGCGGTGTAGGACTGTCTGGCGCCGAGGGGTGCCATATCGTGCTATTGCTCCATGTCGGGTGCATATGGTGCTATTTTTGCGCGAGCATGCCACGCAAGAGTGCATCTCTCCAGGAGCATCCTGCCTCTGGCGGCGCGTTTGACTCACAGTACCGGCTGACTGCGCCGGGTTTGTGGTGTGTGGGGCAAGAGAAGAGGAATAGGGCAAGCACAGATGACAATACCCAAACTCCGCTGTTTCGTCGCCGTGGGAGCCGTTGCTCTACTACTGGGAGGGTGCGTTGTGATGCCGCATGCTGACAGGTTCAAGGTTGTGGACTATGGCGCGGTGGGTGACGGCAAGACCGATGATGGGCCGGCCATCCGCGAGGCGGTGGCTGCAGCCGTGGCTGCCGGGCCGGGATCGAAGGTCGTCTTCGCGAAGAGGACCTACCGCATGGCCAGGTACAAGGGCGGCAGCCCCCAGATTGCTCTCAAGGACAG
>JABGQJ010001195.1 GCA_018648945.1 Victivallales bacterium | reverse complement strand
CGCAGCAGGCCACGCTCACTGCGCAGCTTGTCCGCGCCGATGGCACCGCGACTCTCTGTGCGGACAAGGTGGCGCGGCAGAGAGTGGGGAAGAGCGGCTGGATCGAGGAATGGCCCACTTGGTCGGGCAACGGGTGGGACACGCCCGAGATTCCCGCCGTCTGGGACTGGGCCGAGTTCGACACTGCGCTCGACACCTATCTTCCGCTGGGGCTCACCGCCCATCGCGCACCGCTCCGCCCCCCCTTCGGCGGCTGGGCCAAGGCCCTGCAAGAACACCTGCGCGGCACCGGGCGGCTGGAGTTATTCTACACCTACCTTTTCGACGAACCCACCCCCGACCGTTATCCCCGGCTCAACCAGGTGCTTGGCGACGTGAAGCGGAACGCGCCGGGGGTCAAGAACATGATGACCGCGCGCCATTTCCCGCCGGAACTCAAATACGTGGACATCTGGTGCCCGGAGGCCTACTCTTTCGATCCCGTTGCGGCCAAGGCCGAACAGGAGCGGGGCCGGGAGGTGTGGTGGTATGTGGCCTTCAGCACTCGTCATCCCTACCCCAATGTCTGGATCGACTACCCCGCCATCGATTGCCGCGTCTGGCCGTGGATGACCTGGAAGCACGATCTCGACGGCATGCTCTACTGGTCCGGCACCGCCTGGAATCGCAACGACCCCTGGCGTACCGGCGAGACCTTCCACGATTCCAACGGCGACGGTTCGCTGATGTATCCCGGCGACGATGGCCACCCCGTGGATTCCATCCGCTGGGAATGCCTGCGCGACGGGTTGGAGGACTACGAGGTCTTCTGCCTGCTCGAAGCGGGCGGGCATGAACTCCGCGCGGCCAAGAAGAGCCCCGATCTGGTCCAGGCTGCCGAACGGCTTTGCGCCATCGACGATACCGTGGTCCGCTCCTTCCGCGACTACAACAGCGATCCCAGCGCCTTGGTCGCCACCCGGCGCAAGATGTCCGACGCCCTCGAACGCATCGTCGCCGCTCTGGGCCACGAGCCGAAGATCCAGAACCGCCCCCGGCGTCGGCCGGGCGTGGATCTCAGCAAGATTCCCCCCGAGCCCGTGCCCGATGCGCTGGCTGGACCTGTGCTCGCCGTCCTGGTCCTGCGCAAGGCCCAACCCGAACCGGGGCTGGCCTTGCGCTATGCCTTCGAAACCCCGGCTCCCTTCGCGTGCGATCTCTCCGGCAAGAGTCGGCATGGTCGGGTCAGCCACGCCAAACGCGAGGCGGGTACCCTGGTTCTCACTGGCAAGGGCGGCGTCCGCCTGCCCAGTGGACTCGAATTGCTCGGGGCCAAGGCAACCATCGGCACCATCTCGCTTTGGGCTCGCCCCGATTTCGACCCGACGGCCTTGTCCGGTGCGCCTGCCGTGGGGTATTCCACGCTCTTCTACATCATGCAGGCGGACGGCAATGGCCTGCCCGACGGCTACGACGAGATCGGGGTCTTCCTGCACGGGCGCAAGCTCGTGGCCCACTGCGGCGGGCAGCCCGCCCGCTTTGCCGTCGTGGATTCCCCCTTCGTCAAGGGGAAATGGACCCATGTGGCCATGACCTGGGGAGAGAAGGAGCGCCGCCTCTACGTGGACGGCAAGGCGGTGGCCGTCGTCAAGGGCGCGTTCATTCCGGCTCAACTCGATAGCTTTGCGGGCAGTCTCGGCTACCACTCCCCCCATGGTCGTTGGCAATGGCAAGGCGCGGTCGATGAGTTCCGCATCTACCGTCGCGCCCTCTCGCCTGCGGAGATCCAGCAGCTGGGCGAGCGCGGCGCGAGCAAGTAGATCTCGCGGAGACCAGGAAAGAGCCAACTACGAAACACGCAAAACACGCGAAAGGGGGAGGAAATGACCCCAAAAGCTCTGGGTTCCCTTCGCGTGTTCCGCGTGTTTCGTAGTTGGCAACCCTACGGCGCGGGCGGGGGCTTCGGGTATTCCTGTGATGGCCAGACGAG
>JABGQJ010001194.1 GCA_018648945.1 Victivallales bacterium | reverse complement strand
ACTTCGTCCAGTCCCCGCCAGTCTCGCCCGTGGCCGGGAACGGCGTGCGCAACACCCCGGCGCTGCCGTTGCCGCCATCTTCCTTGCAGAAGCTGAACGACACGGTGGCGGACGAGCTGCCAGCTTGCTTCCAGTTCGCCGTCTTCCACCAGAAACTGAGGGTGTAGTCGGTATTTTCCTTCAGCGGCACGTAGGTGTAGACCGTTGCCGCTTCCTCCGCCTTGAGCAGCACCAGCCGTCCCGAGGCCGCCCCGCTCTTGCGCACGCCCGTGTCCCGAACAAACGTGGCCGAAGTCCCGCCGGGCCACAGTTTGTAGCCGGGCGTGCCCTCCCTCTCGAAGCCGGGGTTGGGCACGACGTTCGGGCTCGGCCCCGCCACCGCAACAGTGGTGAGTAGTAGAATGGTTGCCAGTAGTGAGTTTGCAGTCATGGTCTTCTGTTTCGTCCTGATATGGGATGCCAATTCGAGTGGTAACGGCGGCTACTTCGCCGCCCGTTTCTTGGCAGCTTCCAGCGCCGCAATCACCGGCGGCTGATTCGGGTTCACGATCAGAGACCGCCGGTACGCCTTGACCGCGTCGGGCCAGCGATCCTGCTTTTCGTAGCACTTGCCGATGCGGAAGTAGGGCTCCAACTGCTCGGGGACCTGTTTCACGAGGCCCTCGTAGATCGCGATGGCCTCGGTCCACTTGCCCGCCTTCTCGCGCAGGTAGCCGAGCTGCAGGTGGGCGTCGGCACAGTCCGGCGCCGCCAGAATCGCCTGCCGGTACTTGGCCTCGGCCTCAGTCGTGGCTCCTTGCCGAGCGAGTCGGAGTCCCTCTTGTACCAGGCCCTCGGCTTGCCGCAGAGCGGCGGGCGAGGAGAGCACGCGCTTCGTCGCTGGCGCCGCGCCCTTCTTGGCCACCGTAAGCGCCACCAGGATGGGAACGCCGAGCCCCTTGCTCTCGAAACCGACCGCGCGGATCGCCTTGCCGGGGTGCGGGTTGACCCACCCCATGTTGTAGACGCTCACCTTGGGGAAGAGAACCGACTTTCCGGACCATGCGCAACGGGTGACGGTATCGGTCTCGTAGAGGAATGGCTCGGTGGGATCGCTGGCGACCCAGTCGCGGTAGTTGACCCCGCCGACGAGTTTGATCGTGGCCTCGCTGCCGTCTTCGTAGAGGACGACATAGCTGGCGTGATGCTTGGCACTGGTCCAGGCGGAGGATTGGAGGAAGAAGAGCACGTCCGCCTTGCGACCGACGGGAATATCCACGCGTGACGGCAGGTCTTTGGAGTTGCGATAGCCCGAAGCGAGGACCAGGCATCCCTGCGGCTGGCCGATGCGGAACGGCACGCCGTTGAAGACCTGTTGGGGAGCATCGGTCGGGAAATCCCGCAGGTCCAGTTTCGCCCCCTGATCACTCCAGCCGCCTTGGCCATCGTCATCCACTTCGTCGTGGAATGTCCGGTTCAGTTGCTTGCCGAGATCAATTGTCTCGTAGACGAGGTCGCTGGGCAGTCGGACCGGCGTGCTTCCCTTGAGCTTGACCCCCAGGTTGGTGAGTAGGGTCGAGGCGATGCGGTCGCAGTGGGTCTTGATCCCCGCCTGGGGCTTGTCCCAGTTCAGGTTGTCGATCAGGACATTGCCCTTGCCAACGGGAATGCGTACCAGGTGAGATGGGTAGGTCAGGGCCTCTGCCTTCGCGCTCCACACGGCCCAGCCCCCCACCTCGGCAATCGTTTCCTTGGCGGAGTTGTAGCACGGGCGGTAGTTCTCGGACTCGGGACGCTTCTTCCAGAACAGATCATAGTTCGTCAGACCTTCCCCGAAGGGCGCGGGGCGCAGGCAGATGGCTCGGCCCTGCCACGACTCGGCTCCCTTTGGAGAGCACGTCACGGGCGCGCCGACGATGCGGGTTGCCAACCCCACGGTATCGGGGTTGACGTTCCGGATGAGCACCGACCCTCCTCCTGCCGCAAAGCGGG
>JABGQJ010001193.1 GCA_018648945.1 Victivallales bacterium | reverse complement strand
GTTCTACAGCGATCCCGCGTGGGGAACCAAGCGCACCGCCGCTGGCTACTGCGTGGTGGACGACACCCACCCCGTCATCGCCGAACGACGTTTCCGGGGCGACGAGAACGAGGAATACGGCAAGTACTGGGAATGGCGTTTCGGGCCCTATGAGGGCTACCCCTACCGGCATCGCGTCAGCACCCTCCGGGCTCTACAGCTGCGCCAGAACTTCCAGTACGTCAGCCACGCCACGCTCGAACTCAACCCGGCGCTGAACGAATACGCCCGCCTCGTCCAGGGCTACCGCCGCGAGCACGCGCCCGACGCCTGGGCCTGCCTGCGGGAGACCTACCCCTGGCGTGGCCCGGTGCGCAACATCGAGCGCTGGCTCCGGCAACGCGACCTGCCCGGCAGTCAGACCGTCCGTGCGGAACGGGTGGACCGCTTCCGCGTGCCCGCCGATGCCAAGGGCAAGAACTACGACTTCGATGCCCGCCGCACCGATCTCGCCAGCGGTCAGAAAGGCATCTTGTTCCGCCTCGACCCCGTGTTCTGGCCGAAGCCAGCCACGGCCACGGCCAAGGTCACGGTCATGGACCGCGCCAAGACCACCTGGCGCATCGCCTACACGGATGGTGCGGGGGAACTGCGCCACAGCGAGTCAGTCGCTCTGCCCGGCGACGGCACCCGCAAGACCGTCACTCTCCAACTCCCCGACCTCGCCGCCAAGCAAGCCCTGCCGCCGGATGCAGATTTCCAGCAGTGGCTCGCCAGTCTCCCCGCTGCCACCAACCAAGTCCGCAATGGTGACTTCGCCGCTGCCCAGAAGGGCTGGGAGGGCAAGGAGCTGTACCGCGTCGTCCCCGATCCCGATGACGCCGCCAAGCACATCGTCCAGTTCGACTACGAGAAGAAGGACGACACGCTCCACATGGATCAGATGGTCGAACTCCGCGCCGGGATCGCCTACCGGTTCACAGTGAGCATCCGCAACGAGGGAATCGGACTCAAGCCCGGCGCCCGCATCGGGCGTATGGACTGGTCCACCATGCTCTACCTGGAGAGTACCAAGCGGGGCGAGTGGCAGGAACTCAGCGGCGTGTTCACGCCCGAGACGGACGGTACGCTCCGCCTTCAGCTCTTCGGCCAGGGCCGGGGCAACTACGCCGATGGCATGTCCGGCCAGTCCTTCTTCCGCGATGTCTCCATCGTTCCCCTTGGTGCCGAGGAGGCCGGGAAGCAGTACAAGATGGACGTCCGCATCGAGGTGGCTGGCCCCGGCGACCTGACCGCGAGCATGGTCCGCATCATCCACCCCAACGCCACCGAACGCACCCGCCAAGCAGTGGAGAAGAAGCGCCGATGAAGCGACCGAACATCCTGCTGATCACCACCGACCAGCACAACGCCGAGATCATGGGCTGCGCGGGCAATCCCGTCGTTCAGACCCCCCATCTAGACCGGCTCGCCCGCGAGGGAGTGCTCTTCGCCGAGGCCTACACGCCCCATCCTGTCTGCACCCCCGCGCGCACCAGCATCTTCACCGGCCAGACTGCCGATCACCACGGCGTCCCCTACAACATCAACCTGCGCGAGGAGCGCGCCGATCCGCCCAAGTGGACCGGTCTCGCGGCAGACGCCACTCCCTTCCCCGAGCTCCTGCGCCGCGAAGGCTATCGGACGGCTCTCTTCGGCAAGCTCCACACCAAGCAGGCCGGGAACCGCAACTTCGGCATCGAGACCATGCGCCTCGCCGAAGGCAAGGGCCAGTTCGTGGAGTTCGGCACCGCCCCCGACGACTATCGGCGGCATCTGAAAGAGCGCGGCCACCCCGACTCCGCCTGGCGTACGTGGGAAGACCCCGACTACCCCACCCGAGGCTGGACCCCATGCGTCCTTTCTGAAGAGGACTACATCGACACCTGGACCGCCACGGAAGCCCTCCACTGGCTCGGCGAATCCACCGCGCCCTTCTTTGCGTGGGTCTCCTTCAGCGGCCCCCA
>JABGQJ010001192.1 GCA_018648945.1 Victivallales bacterium | reverse complement strand
TCCTTGGTGGGATTCGAGCAATTCGTGACCCCTTTCCCCTCCTCTCTACTGACATCGCCGTTTCTCAGTCTACATTCTCCCGGACCCGCTCGTCACGACCCCAGCCCTCCAGGAGAGCACTATGACCGTCGGCACCGTCACCCCCGCAGAATGGCGCGAGATCACAGACCCGGTATCAGGGTTGTCCCTCCGCCAGCACACCAGCTACCTTTCCAACAGCCACCACCTCTACTTCACCAACCCCGGCTGGTACGACGGCGGACAGCGGCTCCTCTTCGGCTCCGACCGGGGCAACCGGACCAATCTCTTCTCCCTCCATCTTGCCTCCGGGGAAATCACCCAAGTCACGGACTTTGCCCCCGTGCTGCCGCCCCGCGAAACCAGCTTCCTCTGTGTCGACCTCAACCCCGTGCGCGACGAGGCCTACTTCTGGTACGACCGCGAGCTTCGAGCCCTCGACCTCGCCACCTACGAGCAACGCACGCTCTGGCATCTCCCCGAGGGGTTCATCCGTTCCATGACCAACTGCACGGCCGACGGCAAGTACGTCTGCACCGGCATTTATCAGGATCTGACCGATCGCATTTCAGTGGACCTGAACCGCAACTATGTCGGCTTCCGCGAGATCTTCGCCGCCCATCCGGAATCCCGCATCATGCGCGTGGCCGCAGATGGTTCGGGGGTCGACTGTGCCTGGTCCGAGAACTCCTGGATCGGCCATATCAACACCTCCCCCACCCAACCCAACATCCTCACCTTCTGCCATGAAGGCCCGTGGAACGAGGTGGACAACCGTATCTGGGGACTCGATCTCACCACCGGCAAGGCCTGGACCATCCGGAAACCCGATCAGGGCGAGGCCATCGGACACGAGTATTGGCATGCCGACGGCGTGACCATCGGCTATCACGGCCGCATGCGGGACGGCCGCAAGTTCTTCGGCAAGGTCAAGTACGACGACACTGACCGCTTCGAGGTCGATTTCCCCAGCGAGACCGGACACATCCACTCGAACGACTTCTCACTCATCGTCGGTGATGGCGTCGGCCATATCCGCCTCTGGCAGTGGAACGGCGAGTCCTTCGACGGCCCCCGCGCCCTCGCCCACCACCGCAGTAGCATGAAGATCCAGCAAGCCCATCCCCATCCCAGGTTCACCTCGGACGGGAAGCAGGTCATCTTCACCAGCGACTGGACCGGCTACTGCCAGATCTACCAGGCCGACGTCCCCGACTTCGCCTCCCTCCCCGAGATCCCGTAGAGATTCATCACCGAAGCCAAGCCCCCGCCAGGGGGCGACATGGAGTAGCCACGGGTGCCAACCCGTGGTAGTGCAAGAGCAACGGACCGAGCTCCCGCCGGCGCTAGGGGCCATACTCCATCATCCCTCATCCCCGGCCTCCCCCATTCTGAATCCTGTCTCCTGAATCCTGTCTCCTCCCTCAGGACACCACCCGATCCGCCTCCGCCTGGATCTCGTGCAACTGCCGCCTGGCCTCGTCGCTGAGCGGACACGGATTCACGGCGTCGCACTGAATGGCCAGGACTTTGTCGCGCGCCTTGGCGATCAGGTCACCCGGATTGTTGGCCCAGGCCATGAAGGCCCGGTAGTCGCAGAGCTGGGGCAGCCAGCACTCCTCGCGGAAGAACTGGGCTGTGTGCATGGTCTGCAAGTAGCGTCCGCCGCGGGGTGCCACATCGAGAATCTCGTCCATCCCGATGTGATCGGGATCAACGACCACCTCCCGCATCAGCCCCCGCAGGTAGTCGATCAGTTCCAGGTCGATCATCAGTTGCACCGGGCTACCCACATCGCTAAATGCCAGCGATCCCACTCCGAACGACCTCGCCCCCAATGCCCCGGCAAAGCCGACACTGAACGCCTTCTCGAACACCGATTGCGTGCTCCCCGTGGCCGCGCCCGCGCCGCCCCAGCCCCAGGCGCGCGACGTGGTGCCCGGCTGACGATACAGGAAATCGTCCAT
>JABGQJ010001191.1 GCA_018648945.1 Victivallales bacterium | reverse complement strand
CAGATCGCGTTCCCCTCGTGCCAGGCGAGGATGCGCGGCGAGCCACCGACCTGATCCTGCGGATTTACAGGAGCACAATCTGAGGGGGACGGGGAGCGGAGAGCGAATGGGAAAGGGAACGGGGCCGACCATCATGCGGTTCTTGCCATGCAGTACGCCACGCGGCGGAGGCCCGCCGCCCCTCCAGGGGGTTCTGGCCATGGCACGCCGCCGCCTCTGTCCCGGCGCTTCCCCCCAATCTGAAATCACAGATCTCCAATGCTCCCCCCCTATTCGCCGTAGGTCACCGCCCCTCCAGGAGGTCCTGGCCATGGCACGCCGCCGCCTCTGTCCCGGCGCTTCTCCCCAAGCTGAAATCTGAAATCACAGATCGCCAATGCTCCCCCCCTACTCGCCATAGGCCTCGATCTCGAAGATGCGGGAGATGTCGATTTGGCTCTTGGTGACCACGAGGCGCAGGGCCTTGGTCTGAATGGGCTTGATCTCCAGGCGGCGATCGACGGCCTTGTTCGCAATGATCTTGGCATCCGGAAGAGCGCGCCACTCGGTACCGTCGCGGGCCTGTAGGTGGCAGTCCGAGATGGGATCGTGGGTTGTTGCCGAGCCCCCTCGGTAGCCGGAAACGATGCGAAGCGCCTTGATGGTGCGTGTCTTGGGCCAGGCCAGCTCGACCCAGTGGGGGACCTCGGCTTCGCTGAGCCAGCGCGTGTCGTCATCGGCCACATTGATCTCCCCGTCGGTCAGGCGTTTCACGGGGTGGGTTTTGGCATCGCGACTGCCGGACACGCGGACCTTGGCACTGGGGGCCAGGTTCTCGCCCCAGGCAGCCGGGATGGCAGCGAGTTTCGGGGGCTTGGGGATGGTGCCGACGCCAGTCTGCCACATGGCCTTGAGTCCATCCAGATGATCGGCATAGGCCTGCCGAGGGAGGCAGTCATAGCGGCGGCAAAGAGCAGCAGCCATGCCGACGACCTCGCCCATCATGCCCGTGGTCCGCATGACGCGCACCGTGCCGAGGGCCTCGTGGGTCACACTGACATCGCGCCCGGCCAGGAAGAGGTTGGGCACATTGCGCGAGTACAGGCAGCGGTAGGGCAGCCAATAGGGCTTCTTGAAACCGGTGAAGTGCGCCTTGGAGATGAAGGCCTGGCCCTCGAAGCCCTTCACGTAGCTCTTGTTCGGCAAGTGCACATCGATATCCCACGTGCAAGGCACACACGCGTCCGGGTACTGCTCGCCACTGAGAACGGCCTGTTTGGTCAGGACTACATCACCCAGCACCCGGCGCGACTCGCGCTTGCCGGAGATGTAGGCGGACCACGCGATGCGATGGTTCGGGTACTTCCCCTGGACATTCTTGAGGGCATCCCAGGCCCCATACATGGCCCGGAAATTGTGGTCGCGGATTGCCTCGCCGTGGACGATGGGATCAAGATCAAAGCCACTTTCCCAGAACCACTTGCCAAGCTGCCCCATAGAACTGGGGAAGGGCTTCTTGCCCAAATCAAGCGCCCAGGGGCAACGGGGGAAGGAACTGGGTTTACCGGTATCCACCGGCTTCCAGAGGTTGCTACGGCCCATGTGACCGGGGAGGGTCATCTCGTGGTCGGCCTTGGCCAGGGCGGCAATGCAGCCATCGCCGGTGGCATCGCAGAACAAACGACCCCGGAACCGCAAACGACGACCGTTGCGGGTGTGGGTGGCAGCCACACTGACGATGGTCTCGCCGTCCATGATCACGCCATTCGCACGGCAGTTCAGGAAGAGCTTCAGGTTCGGCTCCGCCGCCACGAGGGCCAACTTGTGGCTGTCGTAGTACTCCTCGGCGGGGCCGGGGCATTCCGCAGGCCTCCCGGGATCCAGCTCGCGAACCAGCCGGCCGATGGCTTTGTACGGCTCGAAGCAGGTGTTGCCGCCCAACCAAACACGGCTCTCGCTGCTGTTGGCCCCACCCAGCACGGGGCGATCCTGCACAAGCGCGACACTG
>JABGQJ010001190.1 GCA_018648945.1 Victivallales bacterium | reverse complement strand
ATCTGGAAATCCAACCGGGGGTAGGGATGGAATGATGGAATGATGGAATGGTGGAATGATGGAATGATGGGGAGACGCGAGCTGTCGGATTCGTCCGATCCGACTGATTCGTCCAATCCCCAGTCGTCCGCCCCTCCCCCAAGAGCCGAGAATTACAGCACTCCTCCCTTCCCTCCCATTCGGAGTTCGATGTTCGACGTTCTCCCCTCCCCATCCCAGCATTCCCTTCCCTCCCATTCGACGTTCGGTGTTCGAAGTCCAGGAATCCCTCCTCCCCATGCGTACCTTCTTCGCCATCTGTGCTGTGATCCTGCTCGCGGCGGGTGCGGTGACTTATCTCACCCAGCCCGAGAAGCAGACAGAAGTCCCGATCGTCTACTGGGTGATCGACGCCGCCCCGGCCCGGCCAGAGCAGATCGCGCTCTTCCACAATTGGCTCATGAAGAACGGGCATGGCACGAAGTACAACATTGGGACCATGGCCGAGCTCGAGGGCTTCCGTCGCCGCAAGTGGTCCGAGAAGACTCGCGAGGCCATTGTCCGCGGCAACGCGGCCGGTCAGAGGATCTTTGCCGAGGACACAAGCCAGGCGGATCTGCCCCTGACCGTGGTCGTGCCCCCGGTCGAGATGCGCCTGGACGCGGCCAGCAACGACCTCTACAAGAAGCTCGTCCAGGGCATGTCGCGGGTGGCGGGCGACGTGATCGAAGCCTATGGCGGGGGCCAGCAGATGCGGTTCCTCGCCTCGGGCGGCATGCTGGCAGACGTGACCGAGAGCGCCAAGACCTACGGCTTCACTCCCGACCAGACCTACCCGGCCCTGGTGCCTGCCCTGTTCTACGAGGGGAAGCAATATGCCTTCCCTCGCAACCCGGCCCAGACCATGTACTGGGTGAACAAGGAGGCCTTCCGCAAGTGCGACCAGCCCATTCCACCCTCCCGCTGGACCCTCGAGACCTTCGAGAAGCACGGCCTGGCGTACGTGAAGGCCGCCAACCAGGGGGAGTCCCGCCAACAGTGGTTCTTCGCCGACCGGGCACTGAAGAACGAGCTGCGCCGCAGCCTCGGTCTCAGCATGTTCAACGAGACCCTCACGGCCTGCACCCTCGACGATCCCCGCAGCGCCCAAGTCCTGGCCCTGATCCACAAGTGGACCTATCAGGACCACATCCTGCCCAGCGCCGCCGACCGAGCCAGCTTCGATACGGAAGGCGGCTGGGGAGGCCAGTCCTTCCAGCTCTTCAAGAGCGGGCGCTACGCCCTCTTCGCCAGTGGCCGGTGGGCGCTGATGCTCTTCCGCAAGTTCGGAGCCATGGAGTTGGCCGTGGTCGAGCCTCCCTACGCCATCCTCCCCAACACGACCCTCAGTGGCGGCCAGTCCACCGTCTATGCGGCCTCCAAGCACCGCAAGTACGCGGAGCTATTCCTGGCCTACATGGCGGGGGAAGACTACAACATGCAGATCGTCCGCGACGGCGATGCCCTGCCCCCCAACCCCAAATACACCCAGACCGAGGAGTTCCTCCGCCCCAAGGACCATCCCAACGAGTGGGGAACCCATGAGATGTGGTCCAATTCGGCCAAGACGATCGCCATCACCCAGAGTTTCTCCCCGTTCGTCCTTCCCGTCGCCATCCTGCGCTACGACAAGGATGCCGAAGAGGAGGTAATGAACAACCGCATGACGCCCGAGGAGGCCGCCCAGAGCGTCGCCGACAACGTGAACAGCGACATTGCCCGCGCCATCCGGGACACCCCGAAATTGCGCGCCAAATACGACGAACTCATCGCCATCCAGAAGAGAATCGACGAGGCCCGCGCCGCCGGTCGCAACGTCCCCATCGCCTGGATTCGGAACCCCTTCCACCGCCGCTGGTACGCCAAACAGGGCTGGCTTGAAGACGCGGAGGAGAAGTGATGGCTCTCAGCCGCAAGCAGACCCGGAAGCTCTTCACTGGCCTCGCCTTCATCGGCCCCAACGTGGTCGGT
>JABGQJ010000119.1 GCA_018648945.1 Victivallales bacterium | reverse complement strand
CCCAAGCGGTCATACCATACCCGTGCCCGCTCCACCCCGCAACCCGCGCCAACCCAACCGGCAGTCACCAATCCATCCATGGCGCGGGCACGGGCTGCCTTCCTGCTCACGGCTACTTGGCGCGGCGGGGGCGTTTGATGCCCCAGCGGCGGATGAGGTACATGCCGCCGAGGAAGCCGCCCACGTGGGCCCAGAAGGCGATGCCGGCGGAGCTTCGGGCCCCGAGACTGGCGTAGGCACCGGTGAACTGCGCGTAGCCCCAGAACAGGAGGTAGACCACAGCGGGGAGCTTGATGGGAACCGGGATGAAAAGCACGGGAACAATGAAAGTGATCCAGTGGAAGGGGAGCAGCAGGAAGTAGGCCCCCATCACCCCCGCGATCGCCCCGCTGGCCCCGACTGTCGGGATCGGGCTCCCGAAATTGAGAAGCAGGTGCAGGGCGGCGGCGAAGACCCCGGCAAGCAGGTAGAACAGGAGGAAGCGCCCGTGCCCCAGGCGATCCTCGATCTCGTCACCGAAGATCCAGAGCGTCCACATATTGCCAATGATGTGCAGCCAGCCGGCATGCAGGAACATGCTGGTGAAGCAGCGGAGCCCGCCCCGCCCCAGCAAGTGCCAGTCCCACCCATGGCGCCAGATGGCAAACTGATCGGGGACCAGAGCCCAGTGCAGAACGAACTGGGTACCCGCCCCGGCCCCAAGGAAGAGCTGGTAGCCAAATACCACCACGTTCAGCAGGATAATCGTGTGGGTGACCACCGGGACGCGGCGGGTCGCGTGGTCATTGACGATGGGGATCATGACGCCGCAAGCAGATGGATGCAGGCGTAGAAGAGGGGTGCGACGGGGATCAGGCTGTCGAGAATGTCCAACACCCCGCCCAGACCGGGGAGGCGGCCGGAATCCTTGAACCCGCTCGCCCGCTTGAAGCCGGATTCGGCCACATCACCAAGCAAACCCAGTACAGGCGCAAGCAGGCCAAAGGCCAGGGCCACCGCCCAGTTGACCACCTGCACGCCGTGCAGGGTCATGGACTCAGGCCACAGATGGAGAAGACCGAAAGCGCAGGCCAGGCTGGCAATGACGCCGCCAAACAGGCCTTCCCAGCTCTTCTTGGGGCTCAAGCGTGGACACAGCTTGTGATTGCCACCGGGGAGCTTGGCGGTCAACGTGCCGAGAGCGAATGCGCCGGTGTCCGCGACCTTGGTCACGGCCACGAGAAACAGGACCAGCCGAGGGCCATCGATGCCCGAGAAATAGAGCTTGCCCACAAACGACATGGGCCATGCCACGTAGGCAACGGCCGCCAGCGACACCCCGCAGCGGGTAAGTGACGACTGCGAAGGGCCGACCCGGAGCAGGCCAACCGCCAGCAGCACAAACAGCAAGGTCAGCACCACCGCATCCAGCGACGCGGTCACCGTCACCGGGCTCGGGCGGGAGGCCCAGGCTGCCAGGGGGCCGACCAACACAAAGCCGAGACCGGCCAGGTAGCAGGTCTGTCGCGCTCCGGGGAGCCCCATGGCTTCCGCCATGTTGTGGAACTCCCGCAACCCCTCCACGATCAGGAACCCGCCCAAACACAGGAAAAGGAGCGCGCCCGGCCAGCCCGGGAAGAGGAAACTGGCCAAGGCCAGACAACCCAGCGGCGCCCCAACAGCCAATCGCTGCCTAAGCATTCGCCAACCCTCCGAATCGCCTCTGCCGGTGCCCGAACTCGTCCAGCGCCTGCTTGAGCAGCTCCCGATCGAACTCCGGCCAGCAACGGTCGGTGAACCAGAACTCCGCGTAGGAAAGCTGCCACATGAGGAAGTTGCTCAGTCGCTTCTCTCCCGCCGTGCGGATCACCAGATCGGGATCAGGCAAGCCCGCCGTGTAGAGGTGTGCGGCCACGGTTGCCTCGGTGATGTCCTCGGGGGCGAGTGTGCCTGCCTGCGCCGCCGTCGCGATCTGCCGGACTGCGTCCGTGATCTCGCTGCGCGAACCATAGCTAAGGGCCAGGGTCAGGGTGCCCTCGGTGCCGCCTGCCGTGCGTTCCATCACTCGCTGCAGCCGCGAACGCACAAAGCGTGGCAGACGCGCCGTCTGGCCGATCACGTTCAGGCGAATGCCCTTCTTCAGCATGTCTTCCAGACGCTCGTCCAGGAACTCGCGCAGCAGCCCCATCAGGGCCCGGATCTCGCCAGCGGGGCGCTTCCAGTTCTCGGTACTGAAGGCATAGAGCGTGAGGTAGCGGATGCCGAATTCCTGGCAGGCCTCGACCACGCGCTGCACCGCTGCCGTGCCAGCCCGATGGCCCTCGCTCCTAGGAAGCCCTCGCTCCTGCGCCCAACGCCCGTTGCCATCCATGACAATAGCGACGTGACGGGGGCGCGGAAGCTGAATCTCGCCCTCTTGACTCACTTTTCCGGGGCGTCGAACGTCTGCGCCCGCCGGGGACCGACCGAGATGATCTGAGCCCGGGCGTTGATCACCTCCATGAGGCGATCAATGTAGGCCTTGGCAAGCTCGGGAAGCTGCTCGTAGTCAGTGACACCGGTGGTGGCTTCACACCAGCCAGCGATGTCTTCGTAGACCGGCTTCGATCGGGCCAGGTCGTCACTGTCGGCAGGCATATCGGTGATGACCTTGCCATCCAGTTCGTAGGCCGTGCAGATCTTGAGCGTCTCGAGCCCGTCGAGCACATCCATCTTGGTAAGAGCGATGCCAGTCACGCCATTGAGCATGACCGAGTAGCGCGTGGCCACCGCATCGAACCAACCACAACGGCGGGGCCGTCCGGTGGTAGCGCCGAATTCACCGCCCTTCTGGCGGATGGATTCGCCAAGATCATCGTCCAACTCGGTCGGGAAGGGACCAGCGCCGACCCGAGTGGTGTAGGCTTTGAGCACGCCAACCACTTCGTTGATGCGGGAGGGTGCCATGCCGGTACCGGTGCAGGCGCCGCCGACAGTGGTGTTGCTGCTGGTGACAAAGGGGTACGTGCCGAAATCAATGTCCAGCCACGTGCCCTGCGCGCCCTCGAAGAGGATTGCCTTGCCCGCATCGGCGGCACGGTTCAGGAGGAGCGTGGTATCGGTGACCATCGGGGCAAGCCGTTCGGCAATCGCAGCCAGCTTGGCCCACTCGGCATCAAGGTCGAGAAGCTCGGCGCCGTACTCGGCGAAGAGGCGGTTGTACTTCTCGCCCTCAGTGTAGAACTTCTGGCGGAACACGTCCGGGCGCTGGAGATCGCGAGCACGGATGCCACAGCGATTTGCCTTGTCGGCATAGGCCGGCCCAATGCCGCGCTTGGTGGTACCGATCTTGTTCTCGCCCAGTTGTCCTTCCTTGAGCCCGTCTGCCATGCAGTGATAGGCGAAAATCAGCTGGCAGCGGTCGCTGATGAACAGCCGGTCGGAGATATCGATCCCCTTGGCCTCGAGGCCATCCAGCTCCTCCTGCAAGCCAGTCACGCTGACCACCAGGCCGTTGCCAATGACACACTGGGCTTCCGGGCGCAGAATGCCCGAGGGGATCAGATGGAGAACAAACTTGTTCGCCCCGATCTCGACCGTGTGCCCCGCGTTGTTGCCGCCCTGGAAGCGGACGACGACGTCTGCCTCGCGGGTAAGCACGTCGATGATCTTTCCCTTGCCTTCATCGCCCCATTGGAGGCCGACTAGCACCGTATTGGCCATTGCACTAACTCCGTATACTTGAGGATGGGTTGTTCATTGTCATAGGTCGGCCCCCCGCGCTTCCGGAACACAGAGAACGCCCGACCGCAACCGGTTCGGGCGTTCTGAACTTGCCGAGTCCCTGTTGCCGCCCTAAACTAGCTTCTTGTACCCCGAAGTCAATGCAAAACGACACGGCCCCATTCGTCCGACGAAGGTCACGACGCGGACGGCAGACCTTGACCCGAAGGCCCCCGGAAATCCATGCTCCTCACCAGCCTCCAGAACCCCCGCATCAAGTTCCTAGTCAAGCTCCGGGACCGTCGGCCCCGCGACCGCGAAGGCAAGTTCCTCATCGAGGGATATCGGGGCGTCCGGCGCGCTCTGGACTGCGGCTGGCCCCTGGAGGAGTTGTACGTTTGCCCCGAGCTGTTCCAGGGAACGAATGAGGCCGCCCTGATCGCGGCCTGTGCGGAGACCGGAGCGCTGGCATTCGAGACCACGGAGGCCGTCTTCCGCAAGATTGCCTACCGGGATCGCCCGGAGGGACTCCTGGCTCTGGCACCGCAGAAGCGGACCGCTCTGGATCAGCTCCCCCAACCGCCGGGACCACCCCTCTATCTGGTCGCCGAGGGCATTGAGAAGCCGGGCAATCTGGGCACCATGCTGCGCAGTGCCGACGCCACCGGGGTGGATGCCTTGCTGCTGGCCGACGCCTGCACCGATCTCTTCAACCCAAATGTCGTGCGCGCCAGCACCGGCAGTCTCTTCCATGTGCCCACCGCCGAAGCCAGTTCGACCGACACCCTCGCCTGGCTTCGCGACCGTGGCGTGCGCACCCTCGCCGCCACTCCCCATGCCGACCCGCTCTATACCGAGGTGGACATGACCGGGCCCCTCGCCATCGTGGTCGGGGCCGAGCAATACGGCCTCTCCCAGCCCTGGATCGACGGTGCCGATCTGGCCGTGCGCATCCCCATGCTTGGCCAGGCCGACTCCCTCAACGTCTCCACCGCCACCGCCCTCCTGCTCTACGAGGCCGTCCGCCAGCGCCTGCCCAAGGGGCTCGCCCCCACCCCACGCGACCACCGGGAGCCGTGACAGCACGCTGACCTCCCGCAGCAGTTGCTTACAAGTGGGCGAAGCGGCAATGTAAGGAGCGGTCGGGACCAGTTGCCCACCGGTTGCCAGAACCAGCAGATGGCGGAGCGTGAAGCAGGAATCACAGAACCAATCCGACGACAGGACTGCCAGGTCCGGGTCCGCGCTCGAACACACCGTGCGCGGCGAGGTGCTGCGCGTGCTCTTCGCCAGTGCCGACGGCCAGTACACCGTGCTCAAGCTCCTGGAGAACGGCTGCAAGGAACAGACGATCGTCGGGCCGCTCGCCGGCCTGATGGAGGGCCAGGAGATCGAGGCCACCGGGCGCTGGGAGACGCACAAAGACCACGGGCGGCAACTGCGCGTCCGCGAGTTCCGCGCCATCCTGCCCTCCACCGACGAGGGCATTCGCCGCTATCTGGGCAGTGGCCTGATCCCGGGTATCGGTCCGAAGTACGCGGAACGCATCGTCGAACACTTCGGCACCGATACTCTCCGTATCCTGAGCAACTACTCCGAACGCCTGCTGGAGGTGCCCGGCATCGGGAAGAAACGCGTGGAAGAGATCCGCACGGGCTGGCGCGAACACGCAGAGCAGCGGGATGTTCTCGTCTTCCTGCAGGGGCTGGAGATCGGCAGCGCCCTCTGTGCCCGGCTGCTGAACCAGTACGGCCAGAGCGCCGCAGAGGTAGTCCGACGCTCGCCATACCGCTTGGCAGCGGAAGTCCGTGGCGTTGGCTTCCTCAGCGCCGACCGCATCGCAGGCAAGCTAGGCATTGCCAAGGACGATCCCCGCCGACTCGCTGCTGGCACCGTGCACGTGCTCGATCAACTGGCCCTGTCCGGCCATGTCTGCTACCCGAGGGAACAGCTCCTGGTCGAAGCCGCCAAGACCCTTGACGTGACGGTGGAGGCCGCGCAGGAAGGCCTGACCCGCGCCGGGCTGGCCGGGCTGGTCGTAGAGGTCCCTTCCCAACCTGATCCCCCTGGTGCCTTTGTCTACCGCCAATCGCTGCTCGCCGCCGAACAGGGCATGGCCGAAGCGATTTCCGTGCTGCTCCTCGCCTCGACTCCGCCCCTGCAAGTCCCCGCTGCCGCTCTGGGGCCGGGCTACCAGCGGCTCAACGAGGCCCAACGGCAAGCCGTGGCCTGGGCCTTCCAGACTCCAGTCAGCATCATCACCGGTGGCCCGGGCGTGGGCAAGACCACCGTGGTCGGCCAGATCGTCGCCACCGCACAGCGCCTGAACCTGTCCATCTCCCTCGCCGCGCCTACCGGGCGGGCGGCCAAACGCATGGCCGAGACCTCCGGCCTGGCCGCCCAGACCCTCCACCGCCTACTCAAGTGGGATGCCAAGAGCCATGGTTTCCAGCATGACCCCGACCGGCCGCTGCCCTGCAAACTGCTGGTGGTGGACGAGGTCTCCATGCTGGACATCTCCCTTGCCTGCAGCCTGTTCCGTGCCATCGCCATGGGCACCCGCGTGGTCCTGGTAGGCGACCGCGACCAGCTGCCTTCGGTCGGCCCGGGAAGCGTCCTCCAGGATCTCATCGAGTCCGGACGCATTCCCGTCACCCAACTCGTCGAGATCTACCGGCAAAGCGAGGCCGGGCGCATCATCTCGAACGCCCATGCCGTCAACCACGGCCAACTGCCCGATACCAGCCCTGTCCCGCGTGGCCAAGCCGCCGACTTCTACTGGATCGAGAAGGATGGTGCCGAAGAGGTGGCCGACCTGATCGTGCGCATGGTCTCCGAGCGCATTCCCCACCGGTTCGGCTTCAACCCCATGGAGGACGTCCAAGTGCTCGCCCCCATGCGGCGCGGCAGTTGCGGCACGCTGGCGCTGAACGAGAACCTGCAGGCCGCGCTCAACCCCAAAGGCGCGGAGTTCAGACACGGCGACAATCGCTACCGGGTTGGCGACCGCGTCATGCAAACGGTCAACAACTACGACAAGGGCGTCTTCAACGGCGATCTGGGACGCCTCCACGACATCCAGTACGCCGAGCGCCTCTTCCATGTCGCCTTCGACGCGGGCCTGGTGGAATACGAATGGAACGATGCCGACCAGATCGCCCTCGCCTACGCCGTCACCGTCCACAAATCTCAGGGCAGCGAGTTCCCCGTGGTCATTCTGCCGCTGCTCACCCAGCACTTCGTCATGCTGGAACGCAACCTGGTCTACACCGGCATGACCCGCGCCAAGGAACTGCTCATCATGGTCGGTTCCCACCGCGCCCTCGGGATTGCTGTCCGCAAGAGCCAGAGCAACCGCCGTTGGACCCGCCTCGCCGGACGCCTCAGAGATCCAGGCAGCATCCCTTCCCTCGACGAGCCGGAGCAACCGGACTGGGACTGAGAAGGCACCGCGTCTGGGTGTCTTCGGCAGGGATAGGCTCTATGGTAGCGGGAACGAGACACCCTACTGGAGCCCAACCATGCACCGTGCCTTCCTTTTGTTGCTCTGCGCCGCCCTTCCTCTGCTCGCCGCGCCGCCGTGGCAGCTCCGCTACGGCTACCAGCCGGACCAGAAACCCGAGTGGACGGCAGTGGGGCGCGTCCCCGCCTTCACCATCGCGGCCGAAGGCGAGACGGTCACCTTCGCCGACCACCCCGACGGGCGTTGCCGGGGATGGGTCTTCGCCGCGCGGCCGCTGACTCTCCCAGAGGAAGCCCCGGGCCGGGTGGTGGCGGAGCTGGAGTACCAGACTTTCTGCTCGTTGGATGCGCCGCAGGTCCGCAGCGGCACCCTCCATGTGTTCCTGGCCACGCCCGAGGCCTGGGCGACCTTGGCTGAGGAGCCGGACGCAGGCGAGCCCTTCAATCCGGGGCGTCCTCCCAAGGGCATGGTCATGGCCGGCGTCACGGGCCATGGGCCCGACGTGCTGGAATGGAAAGCGTCGGGAGCCATCCGTTTCGGTTCTCTTGGGGAAGAGATGCGCACACAGAGGACGCTCCTTGCAGGCGTCGCCTGGGGGACCTATCATTTCAACGAGGAGCGGGGCGGGTTCCGCAAGCTAAGGTGGACCATGCAGACCCAGGAAGACATTCGCCGCGAGTTCTGGCTGGCTCTGGATCTGGAGCGCCCCGAACTGGCCGCCGTGCGCAAGGCGGTAGAAGTCAAGGACGAACCAGCGTCCATCCGAGCCCTGGCTGCCCACTACCGCCAACGCCAAGGCCCAGTCGTAGCCAACCCCGTGGGGCCCGGCAGCGCGGGCACGATCAAGCGCGCCGACGAGAACTTGGCCCACACCTACCGACTTGCGGGCTGCCCGATCTACACCTTCGAGGACGAGATTGTCTGGAATGCCGATCCCTTCAACTACAACCAATGGCCCGTGGCTATCAACCGACACGTGGAATGGCTGCATCTCGCTGGCGCCTATCTCAAGACCAAGGACGAGAAGTATGCCGCCGAGTGGAATGCCCAGGTCCGCCATTGGGTGGCCGCCATGCCGGTGCTCATCGCGCCGGGCTGGATCCAGGGCCCCTTCAATACCCCTGGCAAGACATCCCTCTCCCTTGACGCTGGCATTCGCACCGGCCAGACTTGGTTCCCCAGCTTCGCGGTTTTCAAGAACAGCCCATCCGTGACCGACGAGGCCATCGTGGACTTCGTCCGCAGCGGTTGGGAACATGGCGGCTACCTGATGAAGCCCCAGAACTTCCGGCTCGCCAGCAACTGGGGGGCCATGGAAAGCAACGGGCTCTACCACCTCGGCGTCATGCTCCCCGAATTCAAGGATGCTGGCCTCTGGCGCGAGACCGCCGTCAAGCGCACCATGGAGATGATCGACTACCAGGTCTATCCCGATGGCGCCCAAACCGAGCTCGCCCCCGGTTACCACGGGGTCTCTCTCAGCAATTTCCTCGGCGTTATGCGCTTGGCCCGTGCCAATGACCTGACCGTGCCCGAGGACTTCGCCCAACGCCTGGAGGGCATGTTCGACTACTACCTGAAGATCGCCGATCCGGACCTGCGCACGCCGAACCTGAACGACAGCGGCAGCGGCAGTGTCATCGGGCAGTTGCGCCGAGGCGTGGAACTGTTCCCCGAGCGCCAGGACTTCCTCTGGGCCGCAGAGCGTCGCCGCAAGGGCACAGAACCGGAGTTCCTCTCCTACGCCATGCCCTGGGCAGGCTGGGTGATGATGCGCAGTGACTGGTCGAGCAAGGCCAACTACCTGCTCTTCGACGCTGGGCCCTTCGGCTCGGGGCACCAGCACGAAGACAAGCTCGGCATTCTCCTACATGCCTTCGGCAAGCGGCTCATCAGTGAATGCGGCGTCTATGCCTACGACACCAGCCAATGGCGCAGGTACTGCCTGAGCACGCGTGGGCACAGCTCGGTGCGGATGGACGACCAAGACCAAAACTGCCGCCGCGACCGGCCCCAGCACCGCGCCGAGGAAGCGGATGTCCACGGTTTCTTCGACAGCCCCGCCGCCACCTACGCCCGCGATACGCATGTGTCCGGCTATGGGGACCCGGCGGACAAGTCCGTCACCCACCGGCGCCGCGTGCTCTTCCTGAAGCCCGACCTCTATCTGGTGGTGGATGATCTCGCCGCCACGGATGCGCGCGAACATGAGGTAGAGATCCAGTTCCTGCTCAATGCGGAGGGCGCGGACCTGGGCGACGGCCATGTGGCCATCAGCCGCCACGAGCCCGACCAGCCAGCGATCGGCATCATTCCGCTACGCACGGATGGACTCGCCTCCCGCATCGCCCAGGGCGAAACCGAACCGATGGTTCGCGGCTTCATCCCCAAGGGGTTCGAGAAGCTGGAACCCGCGCCCGCCATCCTCTACACCCGGAAGTTCACGGGACAGGTGACCCTCGCCTGGCTCCTGGTGCCATTCCAGGCAGACAAGATGCCGGTGCGGATGGCAACCACGAAGCAAACGGATGGCGCAACCAACGTCAGCATAGTCCTGGCCACGGGCGAGACCGCAGAGGTCCACCTTACCCCCACGACCCTCACCTGGAAGGACGCCACCCGCGCCTTCTCCCGCGAAGAACCGCCACTTCTGCCAGGCGACTGAGACGAAGTACGACCTCCTCGCGGGGAGGGATGCCAACTGGGAGTCGGTGCCCCCGGCGCTCCCTACAGTTGCGCCTCCCAACCAGCGATGTCCTTGAGACGGGCCATGATCGGCAAGTGCTGCGTGCAGGCTTCCTCGCACTGGCCACACTCGGTGCATTCGGCAGCTTCGGCCTCGCGGATGACCAGAATGCCCCAGTTGTGATTCCCGTCGATTGACTTGCGCATGGCTTCGTCGTCGCGGTTGAACATCACCTTGTCATTGTAGACCTGCATGTAGGCCGCGACGGGGATGTTCTGGGGGCAGCCCTTGCAGTAGCCGCAACCCGTGCAGACTTCGTTCATGTTCTCGCCAAGCTGGGAACGGATGCGGGCGAGATCGGCCTCGGTCATGGGCTCTGCCTTGTCAGCCACGCGGCACGCGGTGTCCACATGTTCCTTGGTGGTGAAGCCATTCAATGCCACCGTGATCTGCGGAGCGGCAATCACGAAGCGGAGTGCGGCCTCGGTGGGCGTCTCGCCTTCTTCGGCAAGGAAGGCGAACTCCTTTTCGTGCTGGGGGATGGTGCCACCCGCCAGGGGGTTCATGGCAACCACGCCGCAGCCCATCTCGTTCGCCGTCAGGACGCCGTCCCAGCGGTAGGGGAAGTTGAGGACGTTCGCGCCGAGCAGGATTCCCTCGAACTCGTTCTTCTCCAGGATCGTGTTAATCTGATCGCCGGGCTGGTGACTCGAAACGACGATGTGGTCGATCAACCCTTCCTCCTGGCAGCGAAGCAGCGCTTCGTACTGGCCGCCGGGTTTCATGGCCAGGTCGTAATGCTCCATCTTGCGCAGGCACCAGACATGGTAGAAATCGATCTTGTCGACCCCCAGGCGCTCCAGGGAACGCATGACCGCCCCCCGCGCCTTCTCGGCGGTGTCGTAGTTGGTGGGCATCCCCTTGGTGGAGACGTAGAAGTCGCCGGGCATGTCTTTGAAGGCTTCGCCGAAGATGTCCTCGCTCTTGTCCTGGCAGTAGCCGGGCGCGGTGTCGAAGTAGTTGATGCCCTTGGCGCAAGCGTAGCGGATCAGCTCCGCATTCTCCTCGATGCTGCGCGACATGTCGAACCGCATCCCCCCGAAGCCAACCACCGACACCTGCTTGCCGGTACGACCGTATTCTACGTAGCGCATGGGATAGTATCCTGTGAAATGGGACTGCAAAGCGCGCAATATACCGTGACCTACGGCCCTTGACATCCGGGCCGCTTCCCCTAGCGTGCGCTATCCCCATGCAGAAGGAAGATCCCATGCGCGACATCCAACAGCTGTACCGGCCATCCCTGGCCGCCTTAACCGACCTCTATCAGCTTACCATGGCCTACGGCTACTGGAAGCACGGGATGCACGAGCGCGAGGCAGCCTTCTACCTCACCTCCCGCCAGAACCCCTTCAAGGGCGGCTTCACAGTCTGCTGCGGACTGGAGCGGATTGCGGAGTTCCTGGAGGGATACCACTTCGAGGAGGAAGATATCTCCTACCTGCGCGAGTTGTGCGGAGGCGATGGGAAGCCGCTGTTCGAGGAAGGGTTCCTGGACTGGCTGCGCGACCTGCGGTTCACCGGCACGCTGGATGCAGCCCCGGAGGGCACCGTGGTGTTCGCCCACGAACCCCTTCTGCGGGTGACGGGGCCCATGGCGCTGTGCCAACTGATCGAGACCCCGTTGCTGAACTTCGTCAACTACTCGTCGCTGGTGGCCACCAAGGCGGCCAGGATCTGCCTGGCTGCGGCAGGCGAGCCCGTGCTGGAATTCGGTCTGCGCCGCGCCCAAGGCGTGGATGGTGGCCTGACGGCCAGTCGCTCCGCCTACATCGGCGGCTGTGCCGCCACCTCGAACGTGCTGGCCGGACGCATCTACGGCATCCCCGTGAAGGGGACACACGCCCACAGTTGGGTCATGTGTTTCGACACCGAGTTGGAGGCCTTCGAGCGGTACGCGGAAGCGATGCCCAACAACTGCGTCTTCCTGGTGGATACCTACGACACGGTCCGCGGGGTCCAACGGGCCGTCGAGGTGGCCACGCGACTGCGCGAGAGGGGGCACGAGATGGCAGGCATCCGCCTGGATTCCGGAGACCTGGCCTGGCTCAGCAAGGAAGCCCGGCGGATTCTCGATGAGGGGGGCTTCCCCAATGCCTTCATCTGCGCCTCGAACGACTTGGACGAGCATATCATCAGCAGCCTCAAGCGCGAAGGCGCGACGATCACCGTATGGGGCGTCGGCACCCGCCTGGCCACCGCCTACGACCAGCCCGCCCTGGGCGGCGTCTACAAACTCTCCGCCATTCGCGACGAAGAGGGCGTGTGGCAACCGAAGATCAAGCTTTCCGAGCACGCCATCAAAGTCACCAACCCCGGCCTGCTCCAAGTCCATCGGCATCTACTCGATGGGGAAGCCGTCGGCGACATGATCCTCGACGAACTGCATGCCCCCGAGGATGCGCACTTGATTATCGACCCGATGGACGCGACCCGCCACAAGCACATTCCAGAGGGCACGGAAACCGTGCCGCTTCTGGAGCCCGTGTTCCGTGACGGCCAGCTCATCAACCCACCGCCCGATGCCCATGCCGCCCGCGAACGCCTGCACCAGCAGCTGGACCTGTTCTACGACGGCATCAAGCGCTTCGTGAACCCCCACGAGTACCCCGTCGGCCTCGAATCCGGCCTGCACGGGCGCAAGACCAAGATGATCCTGGCCGCGCGCCAGCATCCCCCATTTGACTAGTTCCTATGCGGACCTGCCATAGATGACCCGGCCGATGAACTCCTCCTGCATCTCGGGGGTGAGCCGGATGAAGCGGGCCGAATAGCCGTAGAGACGCACGATCAGGTCTTGGTGCCGCTCGGGATGAGCGCGGGCGTCGAGCAGCTCTGCCTTGTCCACGCAGTTCATCTGCAGCATGCCCATGCCGGATGCGGCAAAGGCGCGTTCGAGCTGGCCCAAGGTCGCGAGGCTGACCTGGCCAAGGGGCAGGGAGATGGTCAGAACAGAGTTCGCAGGGCACCGGGCCAGATCCAGCGCCGCCCCGCTGCCGATTGCCGATGTGACCTCGGTGGCATGGTGCAGCCGCGAAGGAGTCAAGCCCTGAGTAAGGTAGTCTCCCGCCCGCCGTCCATCCGGGGTGGCACGGGTAATCGCCGCCCAATCGATGACGTCCCGGTAGTTGTAGACCCCGAGTTGGAAGGGACCACCGCGCTCGTTCTCGAGGTCGCGGGTGCGGTCGTGGATGTCCGTGAGAAGCCGACGGGCAAGGGCGTTGGACGCGGGTGCGTTGTCGCCAAAGTGCGGCATGGTGAGAGCCCGGGCCCGCAAGGCCTCGTGCCCTTCCCAGTTGTCCCGCACCGCCTGCAGCAGGTCTGCCAGGGGGTGGTTCGCAGGCCCAAAACAGAGCGTGCGAATGGCCAGCAGGGAATCGACGAAGACAGCGAACCCAGCCAGCGGCAGGCCATGGGGATTGTAGCGGCCACCGCCAGCGGTGTAATCTGTGCGGTTCTCCAGACAGTCGCTCAGGCAGGCGGAGAAGAACGGGGCCGGGGCGACCTGGGGCCAGACCCTCCCGTTCTTCCCGATCGTCGCGCACATCTGGCGAATCGCGCGAACGACGCTCGCCAAGACGATGCCGTAGACCTCCTCGAAGTCCTTGGCATCATCGATCCCCTCGCAAACGATCCCGCTGCCAGCCAGCTCGGGGTGGCCATGGATCGTCAGGTCGAGGACGCGGGGAAGATTGAAGTAGCAGTTCGCCCCGGCCGAGTGCTCGTGGCCCTCCAGAATGATCTCCCAACAGCCGCCAGCCACATATCGCCTGGCGTCCGGCAAGCGCTTCCCCGCCTTCACCTGCGCCGGAATCAGCCCGTCGTCGTTCAGGAAGGCGATGACATTCCTGCCGCTGAGGAAATCGCGATTGATGGCGTCGAGGAACTCCTGGCTCGACTGCTTGGAGATTCGGCAGTGAATCTTGGGGTAGAGCATCTTCTGCTCGTGATGGGCCCGCAGCACCAGGAGCGTCACCTCGTTGCAGATCTCGTTGCCATCGTCGTCGCAGCCGCCCAAAATGACAACTTCGCCTTGCTCCTGGCGGTTGAAGGACTCCGCAACCGACTTCTCTGAATCGAACGTGCAGTCCGTGTAGACCATGAAACGAGCCAGAAGGTCGTAGGCCTCTTCCGCTGTCAGCCGACCTGCCGCCACATCGCGACGGTAGAACGCCCCCAGCATCCGGTCGAGGTGACCCACAACGCTCATGCCGACCCCCTCGATGGAGGCGCAGACCTCATGCAGGAACCAGATGGTGCAGAGCGCTTCATAGAACGTCTCTGGCTTGCGCCAGGGGACCTCCCTTGCAGTCTCGGCCATCATGGTGAGGAAGCGATGCTCAGTGGGATCTGCCGTGCCCGCCAGCAACTGCTCCGCCGCGTCGGCGAACTTCTCCGCGATCCTCTTCACCGCCAGCAGTCCCCGCATGGCGCATTCAATGAACTCGGTTTCCTCATCATTCCGGCAACGCGGTCGCTGCGCCTCCGCCTGGGCATAGAGACCGCCAAGACCGTTCGCGAGAGCATTCGAGTAGGGGAAGCAGTGGTGGTCGTAGTCGGCATAGGGACCATAGGTGATGTGGAGGCCGAGCCTGCCCGCCACCATGTACTGCTCGTGCCCGTCGGGATCTACCTCACGGAAAAGGTGCTCGTTCCGTTTGAACAGCCAGCCCCCGGCACCAAGGCCGGGGACGCCATCGTACTCCGCCATCTTCACTCCCATCTCCGAAAAGAATGGCGAATTGCAGAAAATGACCGGCTGGAAGTTCTCGGCGATGATCTCGTACTGCGCAGCCTTCAACTGGACGGCACTCAGCCCTGGGTGGCCCGATGCGTATTGGTCCATGAGGTCAAAGAGAGGAGGCCGG
>JABGQJ010001189.1 GCA_018648945.1 Victivallales bacterium | reverse complement strand
CATGGTCTGGGGCACCATACAAGCCAAGACGGTCGCCGCCCCCCCCTACCGGTTTGGGGGTTCATCCGGCAACTGCGTACTTCCCATCGTCTCGGCGGATTGCGGATCATGACTGTGGGGTGAACTGCGGGCTGCTTGGCTGAACAGCAGGGAACCCGGGAGAGGGCGACAGGTGGCCTGCGCGGAATCGAAGGCACTATTCACCCCGACCAGGCGGAGACGGTCTCTCCGAAGCAGCCTTTCGCGACGTCTGCCCGACGGGAAGGCGATACACGCGAGCCGACACCTGGCTGGCCGGACCCGTCCTACCCGTACTGCTCCCTGGCCACGGCGACACGCAACGGAAAGCGGCGCAGAGCGCCGCACTCCAAAGCGTCCCTACGGGCCGCAGATGGGCTGTGGTCCCGGGGAGTGACAGCGATCCACTGGGTCGCTTCCTCCCTCACAGGCGGATGCCGGACAGGTTGTCTCACGTGGTCAGAAAGCTGGCTATTTCGCGCGGCGGCAGCCGCTTTGGAGTGCGGTGCTCTGCACCGCTTTCCCATTCCGTCCCGAACGTCTCTGGCCGGTGGCGTCCTGCGACGACAACAGACCTGCTCTCCCCCGGCCCCGCATCCCTTGGCCTCCAGAACTGACCACCTCGCCTGCGAGTACCGCGCAAACTCGGGGCCATTTGGCGCAATCGGGACACGATCCTCGCAGAGCTGTATCCCGTCGCGCCCCTACTTCTTGGCAAAATAGCGCTCCACAGACCGGAAACCCCACCCGTTGAAGCAGGCGTAGGCCATCCGGAGCGAGAGAGCGGGCGTCTTGATGCCCGAAGCATCGATCCGGAACGTGGTGTCGCCAAACTGGTAGAGCCCGTGCGCCAGGCGCAGGAATCCCACCGTCTCATTGGTACGGGGGAGTTCGTCCTTGCCGTAGTGACAGCCGACCCGGATGCCAAGCTCCCCCCGCTCGTCCCGCCAGAAGAACCTGGTCCATTTGCTGTCTTCGAAGCTCTGCACCTGCCCGAGGGTCACCCCACGAAGCAGCGCTGCCTTCTGTTCATAGCTTCTCAGTGCGCCGACAGCCTGGCGCCCCATGCCCTCGGGTGAGACATCGACTGTCCCAACATCCGCCGTCAGCATGTTCCGCTTCTCGGAGTACTCCCCGGCCTCCAACACCGCCCATGTGGCGCTGCAGGCGGCGGCGTCTGTCCCCCCATCGATCCGCTGAAGCATGACCTCGCAACCCATGGGCGACACCTTCCTCACCCGGGTCACCAAACCGGGGTTCTCCTTGAGGTCGATGGTCGCAACGACCACCGGACGCCGGTACCGACGCGGGAACGCGATTTTCGTCCATCCACTCGTACTCACCTTCGCCGCCTCGCCCATGGCCAGATGGGGGTTGTCCCGGTCGGGCATCACGTGGACACGGATCGTGCCACGGCAGGTGTTGCCGTAGACATTCGAGAGCTGGAACGGGATGCGCACCTCGCCCACATAGCCCTTGTCGGCGCGATACACGTAGCCGCCATCCCGCGCGGTCAGTGTGCCATGCGGCGGCTTGGCGATCCCGGCGAGTTTCACGGCTCCCGCAAAAGTGCGGGCATCGTTGACTGGGGATGGAATGGTCACAGCTTGCCCCGGTGCCACGGCGACCCGTCGGACAGGACTGTAGACCAAGTCCCACTTGGGGAGCTTCAGCGCGTCTATGTAGGAGGCGGCTTCGGCCGAGGGGCGAAGGCAGAAATGTGCGAAGTAGGGCCGCACGTCGTGCTTTGCCTCCTGGGACAGGAAGATGAGCCACTTGTCGATCTTGCTCTGATCCACAGCAGCGCGATCTCGTTTGCCCGCCGCCGCATTCTGGAACATCGGCAACTGGTTCACGGGATCATCCGCGAGCGTGAATCGGTGCACGACCGTCTTGAATGACTCCCACCCGAACCCCCTCACGTAGCCAACCATCATGCTGGTGACGGGGTAGGACCAGTAGTGCGTGTATTTGGT
>JABGQJ010001188.1 GCA_018648945.1 Victivallales bacterium | reverse complement strand
AATCTGTCCCCGGTATCGCCGAAGAGCAGCACGCGGCGTTTCTGGCGGTGCCGATTGTCTTTGGGCCCACGCCGGTCGGTGTGCTTGTGGTTCAGCATCGGGAAGTGGGCTTTTTCGGGCGCGAGGACGCGACGGCCATGGAGGCCATCGCCCATCAGTTGGCGGGCACAGTGGAGCACGCGCGACTGCTCAACTCGCTTTCGGCAGAACGCCTGGAGGAGTCCGAAGACGAACGCTTTGTCCGGGGGGCGAGTGGCTCTCCCGGTGTGGCTTTGGGGAAGCTCGCCGCGCTTGGGGGGCCAGAGGGGGATTTCCAGGCGCTCGCCCAGAGCGAAGCGTACCGCCATGCCACCGCAGCCGATTTTGGCCGAGCCGTGGTGAGTGCCGAGCGTCAACTTGCGGATCTCGAAGCCCTCATGGACAGCCAGCAGGCCGACGTGGCCGCCACGCTGATCTTCAGCGCTCATCAGGCCATGCTTGTGGATGAGTCGTTCACCGGCGCCATGCACGAGGCCGTGCAGGGCGGCACGCCGCCAGCCCAGGCCATCGCCCAAGTCGTCGGGCATTACGTTGAGCTCTTTTCGCGCAGTCCCCTGTCTCAGTTGCGGGAGAAGGTGAGGGACATCGAGGACTTGGGCCAGCGCCTTCTGCGCAATCTGAACGAGGAGGCGGACGCGGATGGAGACTACCGCGGGCGCATCGTCATTGCGCCCGATATCCTGCCTTCGGATGTGATGCGTCTCAAGGCCCAGAAGGTGGCCGGCGTGATCCTCACGGGCGGCGGGTTGACCGCCCATGTCTCGATCCTCTGTCGGTCGCTCGACATTCCCATGGTGACCTGCCGGGACGACCGCCTGGCCCAATGTCGCCCCGGCGAACGGGTGCTCATCGACGGCAATCAGGGCCACGTCTTCCTCACTCCGGACGATGAACTGGTGGGGCGTTACGACGCCCTGCGCCGTCACTCTGGTCCCAGCGAGGGGGAACTCGCCGCGATCCGCCCCGAGACCTATACGGCCGATGGCGAGCGCATCCGGCTCCTTGTCAATGTGAACTTGCTGAGTGAACTGCCCCTGGCTCAGGACATGAAGGCCGAAGGCGTCGGGCTGTACCGCAGCGAATTCCCTTATATCATCCGCAGCGACTTCCCCACGGAGGAGGAGCAGATCCCCATCTACAGCCGTCTGTTCGCGGCCATGGGGGATCGTCCCGTCACGTTCCGCACCTTGGACATCGGCGGCGACAAGCTGCTCAACTACTTCTCCAGCCCCACGGAGGAGAATCCCTTCCTTGGTCTCCGGGCCATCCGCTTCTCATTGCGCTACCACAATGTCTTTGCTCCTCAGATCCGGGCGTTGCTCCGGGCTGGAGTCGGTCACCAGCTGCGGATCATGTTCCCCCTGGTGGGTTCCCCCGACGAGTTCTTCGCGGCCCGGGATTTCGTGGCCGAGTGTGCGACCCGTCTGGCCAGCGAGGGGGTGCCCCACAACAACGCGCCGGAACTGGGCATCATGGTGGAGTTGCCCTCAGCGGTCGAGATGATCGATGAGCTTGCCGCCGAGGCGGATTTTCTGAGCATCGGCAGCAACGACCTAACCCAGTACCTCCTCGCTGCCGACCGGACCAATCAGGCTGTGGCAGACTACTATCTGCCCCATCATCCTGCCCTACTCCGCGCCATCAAGCGTGTGGTCGACGGTGCGGCCCGCCACCACTGTTCGCTCTCCATCTGTGGCGAAATCGGCGGCAACCCCCACTTCCTGCCCTTCCTGCTCGGTATCGGCATCCGCCAGCTGAGCCTCGATGCGCGCCGCATTCCCGCTGCCCAGCGCTGCGTCATGGCCTTGGACATGGCCGAGGCCCGTGAGGTCGCGGAGCGGGCCTTGCATGCCCGCACGATCAAGGAAGCTGCCCGCATCCTCGGGCTTGACTAGCCTTGGGGGATGGTCTTCCGGGGCGAGAGATGCTGCCCGACAGCCAGGGGCGCACCTGCGT
>JABGQJ010001187.1 GCA_018648945.1 Victivallales bacterium | reverse complement strand
TCCTGGGTCCGCGTGCGCGGCGGCCTCGACCGCGCCAAGGAGCCCCGCCCATAGCCGGCGATATGGCATCGCCCCCCCCGGCAAGGAAAGCAGATGAACAACGGATTCCGCTTGGTGGCCATTCTCGTTCTCCTGGGCGCGGGCAGAACGAGGGCCGAGTCGACCGTCATGAACCGGGCGGCGTCCTGGCATCCGCTGAGCACCGGGGCGCTGGCGGTCGCCCAGGACGAGAAGGAACTGGCCTACGAAGTCACCGCCTCCTTGCCTTCACAACCCGTCCGTCGCTGCCATACTCGAAACGGTAGACCGTACCGCCGTACTTGAGGCCATCGATCTGTTTGGCCCGGTTCCGCCTGAGAGGCACTCGCTCCACGGCGACAGTCCCGCGCAGATCGGTCTTGAAGAACAGCGTGGAGTCACCGCCTCCAGAGTAGATATCAGCGAAGAAGAGGAACTGCGCCAGCGGCTCGACTCGACTCTTCTCGAAGCGCCGCAACCCCAACTTGAGGGTGAGGGCGCTGTTGTTCAGGTAGTAATTCGCGATGGAGGCGAAGAACTCCTGTGGCCCGCCCGTGAATACCCCGGGGCCGAAGATGCTTCGCAGGTAGTTCTGTGGGTCATCACCCGCCCGCTTGATCAGTTGCTTCTGCTCCTCCCCCCGGCGCGCTTCCACGGTAAAGCCATTGACCACATGGTTCAGCTCGTGGAACCATATATTGCAGAAGGCATCGACCGGGTAGGGAGAGACGTCCTTGGGGAACTCGTTGCCGTTCCCCCCACCGACCTCGACTCCCCCGATGTTGACCGCACCCAGGCGATGCACAAGCTGGTGGCGGGGGTAGAGATCTGGGGGGGCAAGAAACTCGTCCACCGTCACCAAACCGAGATTGTGGAGTTTGGCAGGAACGGCATCAAGCGTCGTCGTGAGCACGGAGAGTTGGTGCTTGTTCAGCCTGCCATTGTCCTCCACGAGTACCGCGTGCCTGAGCCAGAGGGCACGTCTCGGCCCTTGCAGACCAAGCAGACGGGCAAGGGACGCCCTGGCGGCATCCGAGAGGGCATGGGGATCTCTGCCATCGTCGAGCGCGTAGTCGATGAGACTGGCATGAATCTGTGTGCGGAGGAATCCGACATGTGGGTATCGCTCGAGGTCCAGGCGGGTGGAGGCCTGAAGAAGGCGGTGGTGGCGAACAAGCTGCTCGTGTCCTCGGAACAGGGCCTTGCGGTCCTCCGCCCCAGTCGCCGGGCCGTCGTGGAACAGATTCAGGAAGCGAAGGACATGGCGCAACGTCAGGCGCAGGCTCTCATTGGTGTTGAGGTCGGTCCAGATCGTGCGGTTGCCTCCCAAGGTACCCAAGACATACGTCAGCATCGCCCGGTACATCCCCTTCTGAAGGGGGGGATGTGCCTCTGGGGGCCCCCAACCAAAGACGGGGTACCCGATGTAGGCAAACAGCGGCTCGGTTAACCCCTTCTCCGACAGGTACGTGCCGAAGAAGTCCTCCCAGTCGTCGGCGGTGCAGCCGGGGGTCCAGAGAATAACATTGGCGGAATCAACGTGGGGTTGCTCCCACTTCAGGCTGAGCGCAAGGAGATCCTCGGTGAGCTTCGCCACCAGCGGGGCGGAAATATCTGCGGCACAGGAGAATGCCCCAAGCACGATCGACAAGAGAGGTACCGCCATGGGCAATGCAAACCGTTTCCCAGGTGCTGACATCGGTGCCCGCCTACGGCCAAGACCCAGGTTGGCGTGCTTCGCCTCGCTCCTTCCTGCCAGCGCGAGCGGGCACACGGCACGGGGCGCCGTTTGGGATGAAACACTTGGTCGAAGTGGAGCCGTGTGCATCGCCGCGCCTTCCTATCGCTGGCCATCAACAGTCGCAAGCACTGACTGACGAGCAAATTACCCACCCAAGACGACCAGTCAAGCGGACGACACCAACAGGTACCAGCCACTGCAGCCGGTCGTCACTCACACGGGGGAATCCAGGGCGCAG
>JABGQJ010001186.1 GCA_018648945.1 Victivallales bacterium | reverse complement strand
CTCGTTCCTTCTGAGGGCGGCGGGGGGAACCTAGGGGACACCGTGGGGGCAGACGCTGCTGTCTCGGGCAACCGGGGTGCCCTCCGAACCGGCGTGGATAGGACAAGGACCGGCGCAGGCCTTCGCGGCCGACCCCGTCGCCTCTCGAATGGCGTCCAGGCTACTTGGCAGGAACCTGTCCTCGCCTAGTTCTTCGGCAAATCCAGTCCGCCGGAAGACATCCATCACCTGCTTCTTCGCATGGGTGATGTGGAGCTGGATGTCCTGCGCCTTCAGCTGTTCGGCGAGGGACTGGAAGGCATCCAGCCCGGAGGCGTCAAGGTGATTGATGCCCGTGGCATCGACCACCAGGTACCGAAGGTGGGGTTTGCTGGCCAGGATTTTGAGGACCAGGGACTCGAAGTACCCGACATTGGCGAAGAAGAGGGAGCCATCGAAGCGGCACACCGCGACCAAGGGGCACGTGAACAGCCCGTCTTCGTCGGCATCGCGCATGCTGCCATCGGGGTGGATGCCCCGCTCCGAGAAGCGCGGGCGCATGGTGCGGGAGAGGTAGAGGACAATGGAGAGAACCACACCGACCAGCATGCCGATCTCCAGGCGGGGAGCCACGAGGAGAGTGGTCAGGAAGGTGACGGCAGCCACGATCGCGCAGTGCTTCTGGGCGCGCCACGCACGCTTGATGGGATCAAGCTGGATCAGACGGCTGACCGCGTTGATGGTGACGACGCCAAGGGCGGCCTGGGGCATGTGGTAGAGCAGGGGAGTGAAGAAGAGAAGCGTCAGGGACACCACGATGCCGGTAACGACCGAGGAGAACGGGGTCCGCGCGCCGGATTTCCAGTTCACGGCCGAGCGGGCGAAGGAACCGGCCACGACGCAGCCCTGGAACATGCTGGCGGCGACATTGCCCAATCCTTGACCGATGAGTTCGCGATTCGGATCGAAGGGCTGACGGGTGCGGGCAGCGATCACCTTGGCGATGGAAACAGCCGACATGATACCGACCAGAGCGATGGTGATGGAAGGGCCAATCAGTTGCCGGAGGGCACCCCTGTCGAAGGTTGGGAGCACGAAGCCCGGCAAGCCGCGCGGGATTTCACCGACAATCTCGCCGCCTGCCCCGACGAAACCGGTCAGCCACGAAACCACGGTGGCCACGGCGACAGCTGCCAGAATGGCGGGGAACTTGGGTCGCCACCGCTTCACGCCGATGAGGATGGCGAAGGTCAGGGCCGCCATGCCCAAGGTCGGGAGGTGGGTGGTGGTAGCGGCCTGGACGAGGATCATCGCGACCTTGTCCACGAACCGGCTTGCGGTCCCGATATCGATCCGGAAGAGCTTGGGAATCTGGGAAGTGGCGATGATCAGGGCAGCGGCATTGGTGAAGCCGCTGACCACGGGGTGGGAGATGAAATCCACGAGGACCCCGAGCCGGAAGATGCCCAGCCCAAGTTGGAGGACGCCGACCATGACGGCAATGAGCAACGCATAGCTGAGATAGGCCTGGGGGTCGAGCCCAAGGGGTTCCAGGGCGGCGGCCGTCATGATGCACATCACCGCCGCCGGACCACTGACCAGGAGGCGGGAAGAGCCGAAGAGGGCGGCCACGACCATGGGCAGAAGCCCAGCATAGAGGCCGTGAATAGCCGGCAGCCCAGCCATCTGGGCATAGGCCATCGACTGGGGAATGAGGATCAGAGCAACCGCGATGCCGGCGGTGATGTCCGCCCTGAGCGTCTCCGGGTCACGCAGTTCGCCGACCCAATCCGGGATCAGGCGGCGGCTGGGGTGGCGTGCTCGGGTGGCGCCCATGCGGCAACTCCGGTTGTGGTCCGGCCCGGTTGCAGCGCGAGCCTGCCCCGGCGACTGCTGACCAGTTCCCGAGGGAGACTAGTTGACCGTGCCGACCTTGATGTCCAGATCCTCGCGGCGCTCCAGGCGATCGACAGCGCCATCCTTGATCCAGAGGATGCGGTCGGAAGTGGCCAGCATCTTATGGTC
>JABGQJ010001185.1 GCA_018648945.1 Victivallales bacterium | reverse complement strand
CCCCGAGCTGTCGCGCTACATGCATGTCCACGCGAATGTGGGCGAAGCGTCCGGGCCGGAAATACTCCGCCTCGGGGATTTCGCCCCACTTCGATTTCTCGCCTGCGTGGTGCCCGCTCGCAGCGAACCAGAAGCGGTTCTCCCGGGCGCCCACGTTGAGCTTCTCCACTCCAGCTGCCGTGTGGCGACTGATATGGGACAGCTCGGCTTCAGGACCAGCGGTGACCAAGGCATTCGCACCGTAGACGGTTGGAAAGGCGCAATGCCCGTCCGCAAGCTTGCCCAGAGCACGCTCGCGCAGCGTGCCGTCGGCCAGATTCAGCACGATTGCGGTGCTCGCTCCCTTGGCCTGGATCAGTAGCGTGCCGTCCGGGAGAGCCCCCAGGGAAAGCTCGCCGCGCAAAGCGGGGTGGGCAATCTGCTTCACCTGGAGCACGTCTCCCTGGCCGTTCAGGATCGCGATCTCGGCCCGTCCCTTCGGACAGTTGGCCGCGACCGCCGCGACCTGGTCCAGATCGGTGCCAAGGAAACGACCAGCGGCGATGGCATAGGGCGGCGCCAGGCGAGGTAGGAGGATGGACGCCAGACCACCGGCTTGGTTGAAGAGGCGCAATTCGCGGGTGCCCGGGGAGTTAGCGGCGGCCACGAAGCTCAGTTGGTCGGGATCCAGGAACCGACCCGCCTCCAGTTGCACTCCCCCTCGGATCTCCGGCGGGAAGGCGAGGAACTGGACCTCGGGAATACCATGGGGCCCCAGGATGCGGACCACCGTGTGGTTCTGGGGATCGGGGCCCTCCCCGGTCACCAGCCGGGGGGAAAGTGGCACGGGGGCCTTGATGGGCGTCGTCTTCACCATCGCGTCCAGGTCGAGATGCCGGTCGGGCACGGCGACGAGGACAGTGGCCCACGGGCCCGTGTGCCGCACCGTGATAGCTTGGCTGGATGTGGGCTGCTGCTCGCCGGGCTCGATGCCATAGATGGGGATGGTCACAGTCAGGGTCTCCTTGCGTCCGGCCACGACGATGCGGGGTTGGCCCCACGACGCCTGATCATACGCCGAGTTCTCCACCATATCCACTTCCAGGGCGAGGGTGACCTTCTGGCCTTGGTACTTGCCCAAGTCAACCATGACTTGGCGTGGTTCCTTCTCCCGGCAGCGTTCCTTCAGCACCTCCTGCCCATTGACCTTGGCCACGAAGAGAACCCCATCGGCCCCCGCCTTGCCACCGGTGATGTCGGCTCTGATCCGGATGGTAGTGCGGAACTCCAGCCGTTCGGGCGGCGTGACCTTGGGCAGCGTGAACGGCGCAAACACCAGACGCACGCGGCCCTGTTCCTTCTGGGCAGGGGGGTGCAGGAAGACCTCCCAATGGCTGAGCCCGTTCGCGTCCTGCACCGACGAGGCGTTCGAGGCCATGGCGTTCGAGACCTTGCCTTGCTTGTAGTTGGCCCCGCAGTCGAAGACCAGATGATCCCGCACGACCTGCCGCCTCTCCACACGAGGCGCGGCAAGGGCGAAGGCACCGAGGACAGAGAAAGTCAGGAGGAGGCGTGGGATCCGAGTCATGGCACAGTGCTCCTGGAATGAACTGCGGGTAGGGCAAGATGGCCTCCGGCAAGCCGCTATGGCTACCAGAACAGCATCATCTTGCGGAGAAAGCGTCGAGACCAGAGAGTGGAAGCGGCGTCTCGCCGCTTGGTTCCCCTTGTTCTCGGATTCGTTCTTGAAAGAGTGGAAGCGGCGTCTCGCCGCTTGGTTCCCCTTGTTCTCGGATTCTGCAATTCCAGGAAGGGCATAGGCTCCCTGCCAGCGCAGAACTCGGAAGGAAGGGACAAGCGGCGAGACGCCGCTTCCACTCTCTGGCTTGCTCGCCCCAGACTCGGGAGGAGAAGACAAGCGGCGAGACGCCGCTTCCACTATGGGGAGCCCTCCGGGCTAGGTCGGTGTCCAGGAGGGGTGGGCCCGGATGTACTGTGTGATGTAACCCAAGGCGGCAGACGAGC
>JABGQJ010001184.1 GCA_018648945.1 Victivallales bacterium | reverse complement strand
CCGTGCGCCCTTGTTCCGCAGCCAAGTCTCCGAGCGGACCGTGCGCCCGAACAGACTGACACGGCGTTCCAGTTCCAGCGTGGTCCCCAGGAAGCTCTGTTCGGTACGGAAATGGATACTCGTTCCCTTCAGGCAGATGTCCCAGTGGCAGAATTCCAGCACCTTGTCCGCTTCCAGATCGCAGAGCCCGACGCCGATGATCAGCGCGGTGCCGTCGCTGGCGCCTGGCCGTTGGATGGGGCCGAGCCGGAACGCATCGGGGATGCCTTGCCCGTCGTAGGTGTTGAAGCTCTCCGGGAAGGTGGGGCCGGTGAGCAGTCCGCCGTGGACCGCGTCCTCGATCTGGAAGATGTAGCCGCCCGTGCAATAGCGGGTTCCCAAACGGGCTTGATCGGCAATGGGATCGAGAACCTGAACGTCAAGCGATGCATTCCTGAGCGAGTACATGGTGCGGTACGCCTTTGCGGTGGGGTCGGGGATCCCTCAACTGAGTCGGCAATGTGCTGCGGCGAGTCGTGCTGCGCAACCGGAGTCGGTTGCCGCAAGTGCACGCTTCCGGGTTGCGCGCCCCCTCCTTGTCGCCTATATATGTGACCTGTCATATGCTCTCAACTCACTTCCATGGATCGGATCGCGAACATGAGAACCTGGATCGCCTGTCTAGTCGCTGCCAGCTGTACCGGACTGGCGCTCTTTGCCGCTGGCCCAGCGCCACAGCGGCGTTTCCTCTGCATCGACAACTTCGCCAAGAAGAACCAGTTGATCCATGTGGATCAGCACCATCCCAAGAACAGCTGGGCGGTGACCGTGCCCGGCTCACCCGCGAGAGACATCCAGCTGGTCGGCAAGGGCCGCGTCCTGATCAGTGTTCCCTCCGGCTGTCAGGAACACGATCTGAAGACCGGCAGGAAGCTCTGGGAGATCAAGGGCTATCACGGCGTCAACTCGGCCCGGCGCCTGCCCGATGGCAAGACCCTGATCGGGGCCAACGCCAAGGAAGGAATCACCATCTACACGGTCGACCGGGCTGGCAAGGAACTCTCGCGGCAGGTCGTCTACCCCGAGACCGGGTCGTTGCGGGTGTTCCGGCTGACCAAGGAGGGCAACTTCCTCTTCACCGTCGGCAAACCACGCAGTGCCATTGAGATCACGCCGCAAGGCAAGATCGTCTGGAAAGTCAGCCTGGAGCCGTTCAGCGGCAAGGGATACAAGGTCCTGAAGACTGCCGAGGGACACTATCTGGCCAGCACCGGGGATGGGGTCAAGGTCATTGAGTTCGCTGCCGACGGCACGATGGTCCGGTACTGGGGAGACAAGAAGAAGGGCGTCCATCCCGACTGGCGCCTCGACTTCTTCAGTGGTTTCGATATCATGCCCAGCGGTAATGTGGCTGCCGCCAATTGGCTGGGACACGGCAAGCACGGTACGGGCCCCCACGTGGTGGAGTTCAACGCGGAGAACGAGCTTGTCTGGCAGTGGGAAGACCACAAGCTGGCGCGGCAGGTCACCAATGTGCTGATGCTCGACGGTCGCGAGAAGGAGATCGAAACGGGTTGCTTCCCGTAGGCCTTCTGGCGGCGTGTCCCGTACAGCCCAGCGGCAATGCCGAGTCGGGAAGGACATGGACGACATGGACGTGCCTGCGGCACATGGACGACATGGACGATGGACGACATGGACCGCGCAGCCCCTGGCAAGTCCGGGCGCTTCCTCCAGCCCCTTCCCTTCCTCCTCTCCCTTCCTCCTTCGTGCGCTTCGTGCCTTCGTGGTGAGCCCCTACTTCCCCTCGGCGAAGTAGACGATGGGGCCGACGAGCATGGGGACGAGTTTGCCGAGCATCGCGCCGGCGAGGACGCCAATCATGAGGGGCTTGAGTTGCTGGTAGAGCTTGCCTCCGCCGTAGCGGGTCACGAGACTCTTGATCAGCCAGCCCAGGAAGAATGAGAAGTAGTGGTAGTACCCGGGGAAGCCACCGAGAAAGACGAAGGCCATGGGGTGGAAGGGCC
>JABGQJ010001183.1 GCA_018648945.1 Victivallales bacterium | reverse complement strand
ATCGGGCTCGGCCAGTGGCAGCGTGTCCCGGTCCCGGCACAGTCGGTTTTCACCGATATGCAGGGCTACGGGAAGGGTTGCCCATGGACATGCGCACACTACGGCCGGGAGATCCGGTACTCCGGGGACGACTACCCTGTCACCCTCAAGTTCATCGCCGAACATGCCTATCTCGCCAACGTCCGTCCGCCCAATACGATGGAGCTCATGGAGCGCTATGTGGAGGGCCTCAAGAAGGTGATGGGGCAGCCTGAAGCCATCATGAAGCTGATCGAGGCGGCCGACAAGGCGTAGGCGCTGGCCTGGTGGCGGGCCCGGCGAGAACCCCCTCCTTGTGAGGTGAGGGCAAGCTGCCGGCCCGCCACATAAGGGCTTTGTCTCAGCCGCATTCGCCCGCTATTTTCCCCATGGGTTCTTGGAAGCAATCCCCGATCCGTTCAGCCCCAACTGGAAGGCTGCCGCATGGGCAAGAGCAACTGCCCGCAGGTCCTGCAACGCGTACCCCTCGGCAAGGGGAATGCCATCCGCCTCACCAAGGACGTTTGGCGGCGGCTGGAAGGCAAGTGCGAGGCGGTCCTTCTCGACGAAGTGGACGGCGAGATTCGGCTGTCGGGCCGGATCGGCCGGGAGCCCATTCCTGTGGTGAAGGGCCGGATCGCACTGCCGGATTCGGCTTGTCAGCATCTTGGAGTCGCGGCGAAGGACATGTTGGTCCTGATCCAGCGCGAGGACGCGGTGGCCATCAAGCGCTTTGTCAGTGTCGCATGCGTCGGGAGTATCGCTGCCCTGGTGGATGAAGAGACGCCGACCGCGGTCCGCCGAACCCTGACCCAGCGGCGCCGTCCCGAAGAGCTGCTGCCGGAACTGGAGGCCGAGGTCGCTGATTTGGCCCTTCGCCACAGCCCCGCCGACTTCCTCGCTGGCCGAAGCTCCTTCGACGCGTGGCTGGCGCGGCGCGAATGGGGCATCTGTGATGCCGACGATGGGGCATTGCAGGACGAGTTGATCCGCCACCGCCTGACTGGGCAGATGCCTGACGGTAGTTGGGGAGGCGACTTGGTGGTGACCGCCCGCATGCTGTGGGAGCTCGCGGAACTGGGCCTGCGGCGCGGTCATGCAGGGGTGGATTTGGCGGCGCACTGGCTGGTGTCCCGGCCCGAGTCTCCCCACAATCCCGGCATGTTCTTCCTAACCGATGCGCTGGCCGAGAAACAGATGCAGGTCGTCCAAGCCCGCAATCAAGGCAAGGGGGGCCGATTCCGCGACCGCAAGAAGCGCGAGATTGCCCAAGCTGCCCAAGGCGACGACCATGCTCCCGATCCCTGCGCCCCGCGCCTGATGTGGCCCACTGCCTATGCGGTCGAGGCGCTCATCGCCACGGGCTGGGAGGACCATCCCCGCACCCAGCGCGCCCTCGACTCGCTCGAACCCGGCGGCTGGTGCGAATGCGGCTATCAGCATGGCTGCGGGCACCAGCGGGATCGACACCCGCTGACCGCAGAGCGCATCCGGGACTGCGAGGCCGAATTCAGGGCACGCTTCGTGAATGGTGGGGAGGAATGCCGGGAGAACTACGACAGCACCGGCCCCCGTCGCATCGCCATGGCTGTGGAGGGCAACCGGACCAGATACGAACTCTCCCTGCCTCTGCACATTCAGCCCTGCGAAGCGATCGCGGTGAAGTGCCTGCACCAGACTGCCAGAGCTCCTCTCCGGGAGCTGTGCGAGACCTATCTCTGGCGGTTCGCAGCGGTGCAGCAGGGCATTGGCGGTAGTTTCTCGGGGAACTCTCGCCATGTGGACCACTTCTTCATGCTGAGCGTCTTCGCCAGATATGACCACTCCGCCTCGCGGATTGCCATCCAGCGCGCGCTGCCCTTGCTGATCGAGAGCCAGAACCCAGACGGTTCCTGGGGAAGCGAGGGTGAACAGGATTCCGCTACCCTGATCGCGCTCCGGGCTCTGAAGAGCATCCGTTGGCCAGCAACACGCTGACCGCAGCGTGT
>JABGQJ010001182.1 GCA_018648945.1 Victivallales bacterium | reverse complement strand
CAATCCGCCCGATTCGCCCCTCCCCAGTATTCCATCATTCCACCATTCCAGTACCCCATTCCCTCCTCACACACCAGTGATGGCGATGAGGATCGGGGTTGATCTGCCGCCTGCAGAGGTGGCTTCGATGGCAGTGACGGGCACGGCCCGCTTGGGGTTCTGCCATTCGGACACCCGAAGGTAGCGCCAAACTGGCTTGCCGGAAAGGGTGTTGGTCACGCGAATCGGCACGGGATGGGACTGTTCCTTGGGGTTGTGTCCGGTCCACCAGTTGCCGTTGGTCTCCGGGATGCGGTTGGCGATCTCGGTAGTGGTGCCGTCGGCGTAGTGGACCACATAGCTGCCGATCTTGCCGGGAGTGCCCCAGGCGGCGGCATGCAGGAAGTAAAAACAGCGCACGGCCCGCGCCTTGGGCAAGGGGATACGCACCTTCTCCGGCAGGCCGGGGGTGACGCCCCTGCCACGCAGCGTGACCACGGACTTGCCCTGGTTCGTCTGCGGATCGATGATCTGGAATGGCACGCCGGCAAAGGTCCGCTTGCCCAAGGGCATCTCACGCAGGTCGTTCATCGGGCCCTCGTCTGCCCAGCCGCCCTTGCCATCGCCGCCCTTGGGGTCGGCAAAGCCCATGTTGCAGGCTTTTCGCAGGTCAACCGCAAAAACGCCAGCGGGATTCTCGCCCGAGGCCACGAAGTCGGGCAACGGGGGCACATCCGGCTTGTCCAGGCCGCTCGCCACTGCCGCCTCGGGCAGGATTTCGGGGGCTCTGCTGACGGTGATCTCGGCGGTGGTCAGCGCGGCGCGCACCGCGGCCACCGGCGCGGCAAGGCGCAGATAGGCGGGCTCGTCGGTGAGCTGGCAAGCGGGCTTGGCTGGCCTGACGTTGCCCATCAGGTCAACGGCTTGGGCAGCGCCCTTGGGCCACTCCACCCGGACCGCCAATCGGGCACCATCGCCTGCCCACCAGAGCACGGTCGTGCCGCCGTCTTCGCGCGTGAAGAGGTGCGCCCAGAACCGCCCGTCCGCCGGGCGCCGTACCTGCCCAACCCAGCGGGCTCCGTCCAGCTCACGCTGCATGGCGACCCGGGCCATGGCCTTTGGCCGAGGCGCCAGGTTGTAGTCGAACATGCTGGTGTTCTGGTAGGTTTGGACGCCCTTGCGGATGGGATTCTGGAAGTAGTAGAAGTGCTTCGGGATACCATTGGCCATGAGGATCGCCTCGCCCTGCACCAGCCGCCGCGCGCCACGCCAGGAGTTGATCTTGGGGCGCAGATGCTCGGGCGGCAGTTCGGGGAGCTCCACGCCGCGCAACCAGATGGTGTCGCCGGTGCCGCCTTCGGTGCTCCAGATGGGGATGTCGTGGTCGGGGCCGTACTGCTTGAGCAGACCGCGGAAGTGAGCCAGCACCTCCTGCAGCTTGCGTTCGTTCTCCTCCGGCGGCAGATCCGGGGCACCGTAATGGATGGAGAGCACGTCCAGGTCCCGCCAGGCCCCGGCCTTGGCGGCGGCCTCCTGCCAGCGCCACGCGACCGAGGTGTAGCCGGAGGCCATGGCCACCAGTTTGGGATCGATGCGGTGGATCTCCGCCACGGCGATCCGGACCAGCTCGGCGTGCTCCTCGGGCGAACCGTTGAAGAACATGCTCACAGCGGGCTCGTTCCAGATCTCCCAGTGCCGGATGGTCCCTCTGTGGCGGGTTACGGTCAGACGCACGTACTCGCGCCAGAGCTTGGGATCGGGGGGCGAGGAATACCCCCGGGCACTGCGAGTCTTTGGCTTGGGACCACCCTTGACTGCCCAATAGGGGGTCCCGGTCAGGCCGCCGAGTACCGGCATCTTGCGCTTCAGACAATCACGCAGACAGCCATCCAGTGTCCATTTGGGCTCTCCGGGTTCCGGCTGCACGCGGTTCCACCACGTGGCCTGGAGCATATCGTGGTTGCGCATCCAGCCCAAGCCGAGGCGGGCCGCCTGATCCAGCATCTTGCCGCCATACCAGGAGTTCAC
>JABGQJ010001181.1 GCA_018648945.1 Victivallales bacterium | reverse complement strand
CTACATGGACAAGTTCCGGGTGCCCCGCGCCGCCCAGGTCTGGGAGGTCATCGGGCACGCGCCGGACATTCTGGCCGCCGCCGATGCCTGCCAAGCCTACGTCGAGGGCTACCGCGCTACCGGCGACCGCAAGTACCTGAAGAAGGCCGAGTACTGGGCCTGGGCGGGACTGCCCTTCGTCTATCAATGGGGCGTGGACAACTACCCTTGGCTCCGCTACGGCTCCATCCCCATCTTTGGCTCCACGTGGTGGACCTGCACGTGGTTCGGCCGCCCGGTGCAGTGGAATGGCCTCCGCTACGCCTACGCGGTTATGGAACTGGACGATTGCGTCCCCAACAGATTCCGCTGGGAGACCATCGCCACCGGCCTCACCATCTCCGCCCTCCACCAGCAGGGAATGGACCCTGAGAACAAGGAAAACTACGCCCTCTGGCCCGATGTCTACAACGCCGTCACCGGCCAGCGCGTGGAATGGAACTTCGCCCCGCGCGGGTTCATCACCAACATCCACAAGCTCATGGGCCGCGAGCCCTACCCGACTGTCGAAGTCCTGCGGGACGAAAGCGGCAAGCCGACCCCCATCCGCGTCATTGGCTGCGCCCGCTTCGTTCGCGGTCACGACCGCTACCTCGCCAAGCGCAGGATCGCGACCATACTCTTCGACGGCGGTTACCCATTGTGTGGCCGCATCGTCATTGCGGGTGTGACCGAACCACAGAAGGTGGGGAGCCTGCGGAAGGTCGTTGGCAACCCCGTCGAGCCCGGGACCTGGAGCTACGATCCCGAGACTCGCTCCGTCGTCGCTTTCCCTCGCCCGGACTACAAGACGGAGCTGAACATCATCGGCGTCGACCCCGTGCAGCCCGGTTTCACCCCCGGCGAGAAGACCAACGTCAACTTCGAGTTCAACGCCACCCTCGATGGCTGGCGGCGCATGCACGATATCGCCGCTCTCGATGTGCGTGGCGGCATGCTCCGCATCGAGACCTCTGGCGGCGATCCGTACATGGTTCGTAGCTTCTGCCGTATCGACGGTGACTCCGTGAGCCGCATCCGGATACACCTCGCTGCCAATGCCGGGGCGGGTGCCCAGTTCTTCTGGACCACCGAGGACAGTCCCAACATGGCCGAAGACAAGCGAATCGACGTGACGGTGGTGGCCGACGGCGAGTTCCACGAGATCGTCTTCCCCGTTGGCGACCATCCCAAGTGGCGGGGCAAGACCATCACCAGCATCCGCCTTGACCCCATCGCCAGCACGGCGAAGGCCAAGGTCCAGATCGACTGGATACGGGGAGAGAAGTAGGGAGCATTGGCGATTGGTGATCTGTGATTGGTGATTTGAGATTTGGGGAGACTGGGGACCGAGAGAGTGGCAGCGGCGTCCTCTTGGCGGAACGGATCGGCGTCAGCCGGCCGTACCGCCAAGCTGTTCCGAGGGGTTCGGGGAGACTTGTCTCCCCGGCGGGGTCTCGGGGCTGGCCCCGGCTCCCTCTTCCACTCCCACCGGTTACGCGCTAGGGTATCTCCTCACCATTCCACCCAGCAGGCCTGCCCATGACATACCAAACCACTCGCCGCGACATCCTCAAGACTCTCGCCACCGGCGGCTTGGTTGCTGGCCTGCCGGGCGCTACGGCCGCCGAGGGAGACCGCCCAGATATCATCGTCGTCATGGTCGATGACATGGGCTTCTCAGACATCGGCTGTTACGGGGGTGAGATTGAGACGCCGAACCTGAATGCCTTGGCGGCCAATGGCGTTCGCTTCACCCAGTTCTACAACACCGCCCGTTGCTGCCCCAGCCGTGCGTCGTTGCTGACCGGTCTCTACTCGCACCAGACCGGGATCGGCCACATGGTGGGCGACAAGGGACACGACGGCTACCGGGGGGATCTGAACCGGAAATGCGCCACCTTCGGCGAACTCCTCGGTCCGGCGGGCTACGGGACGCACCTATCGGGCAAGTGGCACGTCACCAAGCATACCAACCCCAAAGGCCCAA
>JABGQJ010001180.1 GCA_018648945.1 Victivallales bacterium | reverse complement strand
TCCCGCTTGTCGTCGGTCACGCGCCCGAGAGACGACACCTTGCCGGTCTTCATGTCGCAGGCCACGAGAATGGCCTCTGGATAGGTTCCCACGTAGAGCACATCCGCACGGCTCTTGTGTCCGCCCATCCAGTAGGATGCCGTCTTGGTGGGGATTCCCAACTCCACCAGCTCTGCGGCGGGTGTGTACTTGTAGAAGCGTCCCGGATTGCCGACGTAGAAAAAGAGGTCCCCCGCCGGTCCCACCGCCGCCCCCAGATTGACGGCCCGGACCTTGCGGAAGTCCAGCAGGAAGCTCTTGCCGGTGGTCACCTCGATGCCCACAAGCGCTTCCTGCTTCCGCCATCCCCAGGCAATATGTCCTCCCGCAGCCGTCGGCGTGACCGCGACAATGCCAAGCTCGCGCAACGAAACAGGCACCCCTAGCTTCTCGAACGTCAGGTCGGCCGCCCCGGCCACTCCGCATAGTGTTGCCATCACGATTATTCCCAAAGGCTTCATTGTGTACCCATCCATACCGGCGTTTCGCAGCGTTCAGTCCATCGGGCGAACAGGGAGGACGCTTCCTGTCAGCCCCGACACTACCCGCGCGGCAGAGGAAGGCAAACTGCGGCAGCGCGCCGGGGCGTCAGCGTCGCAGAGCGGCCTTGGAGAAGATGTGCTTGGGGACCTTGGCGTCGAACTCGACCTCCTTGAGCACGAACTCCGTGCCCTTCCCCCGTTTGAGCACGTCCTTGAACGTCATCCGCATCGGGTACCATCGTTCTCCGGTCTTCCTGAAATCTCTCAGTTCAATACGCTTCAGGAGCTTGCCTCTCTTGGCGAAGAGCTCCTCCCGCACCGGGACCACGCGTTCCTGGTCCACCCATAGCTTCCTGGACTGGTAGGCGACATCCTCTTCCTTGGCAGTCAACTGGAGAACCCAGCAGGGACGGTCCCCAACGGTCTCGGTTCCCGTGATCCGCCCGGTGTACATCTGGGCCAGACGCGGGTCGTCCATCATGTCCTCGTAGGACAGATCGGAGCCCATCACCGACTGACGGAGCATGTGCCCCGACAGCTGGATGGTACGGTCAGTGGCGGGGGAGTAGAGCCACAGACGGTCCCCCAGTTTGAGCATCTTGGTGCCCTTCTCGCGAGCCGGCGCGAGGTACTCGGTGAAGCCGGTATCCGCGCCTTTGGACCACGATTTCGACTCGACGGTCCGGGAGCCTCGCCGACCGTGAATGATCATCTGCCCGGTGGAGATGCGCGACTCGGCTGCCATGTTGGCATCGACCTGTTCGAGGATCGCCCGCGCGGTGGGTGCCCCGGGCGCTTTGCTGTCGGGATTTCCTGCGGGCGCCTGGGCCCATCCACCGATGGCGAAGGCGGCCAGTGCGAGAGCTATCTGAGCCTTCATGTTTCCAGCTCCTTGAAGAGTTGCGCCGTCTGTCTGCGATAGATGCCGATGCCGGAGAGGGCCGTGCCAAGAACGGTCGAGAGTAGGCCCGGAATGAAGCCAATATAGAAGCTCAGCGCCGTGATGCGGGCGCGCATCACGCTGGGGAGCATCATGGACGAGTTGTCCATCATCGCCCCGATGTCCAAACCATGCACCTGAAGGTACCACGCCAGCCCCAACCCAATACCGGTGCCGATGATCGAGCCCACAAGACCGATGGCGATGGACTCGATGATCAGCGACCGATAGACATGCCCCTTCTCTTCGCCCATGGCCAGTCGCACGCCGACTTCTCCGTACCGCCTCAGCCCCCCAATGAGGGCGAGATTCCAGAGGACAACCGACATGATCAGGACGAATACGGTGATGAGGATGCCAGCCATGTGCCGCGCCATGTCCAGGTACTCCGCCAGGTCGTTCTGGTCGCGCAGCGCGCGGGCCAAGGGGGCGAACTCATCCGCGGAATCGGGCACGCTGGCGTTGAGTTCGCGAGCGATGCGAACGGCCTTCGCGTCGCGGTACTGCCCATCCCTGAAGTACCCCAG
>JABGQJ010000118.1 GCA_018648945.1 Victivallales bacterium | reverse complement strand
CGCCTGGTGGGGCGGGTGCAGGAACGCAACCGACCGATCCGGCAGGTGGTTCTCACCCCGGACGGCAAGCGGGCGCTGCTGGCGGCGGGCAAGTCCCACTTCCTGGTTGCCGATGTGAGCAACGTCACCAAGCCGAAGGTCATCTTTCGTGACAAGCGACATGGCCTGCTCTATGGCTACCAGGTTGCACCGGGGCTGACCGAGGGGCGGTACGCCCTCTGTTTCTGGCATGTGGCCGGAGCGTTCTGGTACGATGTGGCCGCTGGCGAACCCGCCAGGTGGAGTGGCGACAGCTATCCGCATCGCCTGGGCAGCATGAATGGATTCGTGGTCCTGCCCGATGGCAAACGGATGCTCTACACGACCCGGAAGGGAGCCCTTGCCGTGATCGATCGCGCCGAGCGACGCCCCATGGACGAGCTCACCCAGTACGGGATCAAGGGCGCGGATCTGCGCGGCAAACCGACGCTCTACGGGAATCGCCTCTACATCGCCGACCGCTTCTTCGGTCGGCTGGTCGTGGTCGATATCTCTGACCTGGCCCATCCCCGCCTGCTTGCTCGGCACCAGTTCGCCGCCAACCCCGGCTTGGTCGTTGAGCACCAGGGCAAGATGCTCGTCCCTGGCGGCTACGACGGGTTGCTCGTGGCACCGGTTCCCGGGCGGCGCTAGCCTGACCAATTCACGCGACGAAGCGCACGAATGATCCAGGCTAGCGGTCGAACGCGCGGTGGGCGATGTCGCGGCGGCAGCAGACGTCTTGCCAGGAGATGCAATCCACGGCGCGGTACGCGTTGTCGACTGCGGTCCGGAGATCCGCGCCACGAGCAGTGACCCCGAGGACGCGTCCGCCGTTGTTCACCAGCTGGCCATCCACCACCTTGGTGCCGGCGTGGAAGACCACCGCGCCGGTTGCTTCCGCCTCCTCGATGCCAGCAATGGGCAGGCCCTTCTCGTAGCTGGCTGGATAGCCACCCGAGGCCAGGACCACGCACACGGCGGGGTCGTCGGACCAGGCCAGCTCGACTTCGTCGAGTTTGCCGTCCGCCGTCGCCACGAGGGCATCTGCCAGATCGCTGTCCAGGCGCATGAGCACGGCCTGGGTCTCGGGATCGCCGAAGCGCACGTTGAATTCCAGGAGCTTCGGGCCGCTTTCGGTCACCATGACGCCCGCGTAGATCACGCCTCGGAAGTCCAGTCCGTCAGCCTGGCACCCCGCCAGGAAGCGGTCGAGGACCTCGCGGTTGATCGTTTCCCACAGCTCGTCGGTGACCACCGGCGCGGGGGAGTAGGCTCCCATGCCGCCGGTGTTCGGCCCGGTATCGCCTTCGCCCAGGCGCTTGTGGTCCTGGGAGGAGGCCAGGGGGACAATTGTCTTGCCATCGGCCAGGGCCAGAATCGAGGCCTCCTCGCCAAACAGACACTCCTCGATCAGCACCCTTGCACCCGCTTCGCCGAAGCGGCCACTGAAGCAATCCCGGACCGCTTCCTCGGCCTCGGCCAAGGTCATCGCCACGATAACTCCCTTGCCGGCGGCCAGACCATCCGCCTTGACCACGATGGGAGCGCCTTGGCCGCGCACATAGGCCAGAGCAGGCTCGGCCTCGGTGAACACGCCACAGGCTGCGGTGGGCATGCCGTGCCGCGCCATGAACTCCTTCGCATAGGACTTGCTGCCCTCGAGCTGGGCCGCTTTCTTGTCCGGCCCGACGATGCGCAGGCCCTTGGCCCGGAACGCATCCACGATGCCGTCGCAGAGAGGCACTTCGGGGCCGACCATGGTCAGTTCGATGCCCTCGCTCGCGGCAAAGTCCGCCAATTCGTCGATCGCGCTGAGGGCGACGGGTGTCGCATCCTTCATGCCCGGATTGCCCGGCGCGCAGAAGACCTGCTCCACCTGGGGGCTCTGCTGCAATTTCCAGACCAACGCGTGCTCGCGACCACCGCCGCCAACGACAAGTACCTTCATGCGATTCGATCTCCGGAGGGGAAGGGAATGCGGGCGGGAATCAGCCCTTGGTCTCGATGAGGGCTCTCAGTTCCGCCATCTCAGCCTGGAGCTGCTTGATCTTCTTCTGACAGCGCTCGACGCCTTTGTAGGCGGAGAGGCGTTTGACGTGTGCGCGTCGATCCACGGCCGGCACGCCGACAACCCGGGCTCCGGGAGGGAGATCCTTGTTGACGCCGGTCCGCCCCGCGATCACGGAGCCGGCCCCAATCGAGAGGTGCCCCGCGACGCCGGACTGGGCCGCAATCACCGTGCCCTGGCCGATGCTGGTGCTGCCGGCGATGCCGGCTTGCCCGATGATCATCGCATGCTCATGGATGACCACGTTGTGGGCGATCTGGACCAGATTGTCCACCTTCACGCCGGATTTGATCCAGGTCCTTCCGAACCGCGCTCGGTCCACCGCCACCTGCGCCCCCAGTTCCACGTCGTCATCGATCTGGACAAAGCCAACCTGCGGGACTTTCGCGTGTCCAGTGGGCGTCTGCTCGTAGCCGAAGCCGTCGCTGCCGATCACTGTGCCGGAGTGGATCGTCACCCGGTTGCCGATCCGGGTGCGCTCGCGCAGGGTCACGCTCGGGTAGATCAAGCAACCTTCGCCGATGGTCGTCTCCTGCCCCACGTAGGTCGCACCGGAAATTACGCTGTTCGCACCCACCGACGCTCCCGCCTCGATCACGGCCAGCGGTCCGACATGTGCGGTTCCGTCCACCGTGGCTGTCTCGTGGACAAACGCCGTCGGATGGATGCCCGGCGCGTATTCCAGAGGAGGGGCGACGAACATGGGTACAAGCTGGGAGAATGCAGCGGCTGGATCGTCGCATTTGATCCAGGCGCGTCCGGCCGGCGGGGCCTCGTCGAACCCTGCGCGGGGGATCAGCACGACCCCGGCGGCGGAGGGCAGAACCTGCGGCACGTAGCGCGGGTTGCCGAGGAAGGAGACATCGCTCGGCCCGGCCAGAGCCAGGGCGGCGACCCCATCGATCACCACATCATCCGGCCCGACCAGTTCGCCGGCGACTTGCGCTGCGAGGAGCGCGCTTGTGCATGTGCCTTGGGTCACCGGGGATCTCCTAGTTGCCGTTCACGTCCGCAGCCAGGCTGGCCTCGAGCGCCTTCAGCTCGTCCTGGGCCTTCTTCAGTTCGTCCTCATGCCCCTCGTTGACGGCCTTGGCGACGGCCTCGGTGATTTCCAGTTCCCGGGGATAGAGTAGCAGAACGGGCATCCGGTTCAGGGACTTGCCGTTGATGTCATAGACGATGTCGCAGTTCCGCTTCGCGCAGAAGACGCGGACGGCGGCGGTCAGTTCCTTGATCAGTTCGGCCTCGGCCCTGGCGCGCTTCTGGTCCACTTGCCGGCGGCCTTCCTGGCGGAAGCGCAGGAAGTCCTGCTGCATCTTCCCCCCGTCCCTCATCAGAACGCGCAACTTCATCTCCGCGTCCTTCTTGACTTCAGCTTTCACAATGTCGTCCTTGAGCTTCGCTTCCAGTTTCTTGGCCTTGATCGACAGGGCCTTCAGCCCCTCCTGCTTGTTCTTGAGGCTTTCCAGGAACTCGCGCTTCTCGTTGGCGAACCGGATGTTCGCCTGCACGGTCTTGTAGTACCCCTCGAACACGGTCTGCATGTTCACGTAGGCGGTCTTGTAGACCTTGGCGTCCTGGGCGGAAGCCGATGTGAACGGCAGGACCGCAGCGGCGAAAGCGATGGAGACGATCAGACGTGTCATGGTGCATACCTCAGCTGGCAAATTCATGGTGCGGCGGGGGTGCCGCGCTTCCTGACTCCGGATACTACTGCCCCAGCTCCTGGCTGAGGAGCTCAACGACGTTCTTGAACTTCGGGATATTGGCTTCGTCCAGATCCATCAGCGTGCGATGGGCCTCAAGCACAAGCGCGCCCACGTCGTCCGTGGCGGTTGCCCCCTTGGCGGCTTCGCACAGCGTGGCCATATTCACGTTTGGCACCGCAGTCTCGCTGAAGGTCCAGACCCGGGAGACGCCGATGCTGTCGAGCAAATGGCGGTTGCTCTCGTCGGCGTTCACGACCAGCAGCTGGGCCTCCCGTCGACGCCCCTCGATGCCGATCATCGCCAGGACGCCCATGAAGGTGCTGTCCATGGTCACGCAGCCCGAGAGGTCCAGGATCATGCTGCGCACGCCTTCGTCGAAGGCCTTGACCGCATAGTCGCGGAACTCGGGGCTCACCTTGAAGGTCACCCGCCCCAGGACGCGGAACACCGCCACGTTTTCGCACTGCGCGGCCAGGACTTGTGCTTCGCTATCGGCCATGGTTCAAACTCCGGTTGGCGGGGCTGACGGCGAGGGTGCCGCCCGATTTCATGACTTGGGCTGATCCAGCAGCACGGCTTTGATCCGGCGCACGCCGCGGCTGGAACTCTCCTCCTTCTTGATCTTGAAACGGCCAAGCTCACCAGTCCGGGCAGCATGGGGGCCACCGCAGATCTCAGTACTGAAGTCACCGATCGAGTAGACCTTCACGACCTCGCCGTAGCGGTCGCCGAAGAGTCCGATCGCGCCGCCTTCCTTAGCCTGCTCAACGGACATCTCCTCGACTGTCACAGGCATATCCTTGGCGATCTGTTCGTTGACGATTGCCTCGACCTGGTCGAGTACGTCGCGGGTGACCTTCTCGCCGTGGGTAAAGTCGAACCGGAGGCGGTCGGCAGTGATGTTACTGCCGGCCTGCCCCACGTGGTCGCCAAGGAGCTGGCGCAGGGCCTTGTGCATCAGGTGCGTGGCGGTGTGCAGGCGCGCGGTCACGTCGGAGTTGTCGGCCAGGCCGCCCTTGAACTTCTGGGAGGCCCCGGCCCGCGACTTCTCCTGGTGCTTCTTGTAGGCTTTCTCAAAGCCCTTCTCGTCCACGGTAAAGCCACGCTCGGTGGCCATTTCCACCGTCAGTTCGACGGGAAAGCCATAGGTCTCGTAGAGGAAGAACGCCTTGCGCCCGCTGATCACCTTGCGTTCGACATGCGGGGGGAAGCCGTCCACGACCTTGTTGAACTCGCGGGTGCCCTTCTCCAGCGTGCTGGCGAACTGCTTCTCTTCGATGTCGAATTCCTCGATGATCGCGCTGCGGTTGGCGGTCAGCTCCGAGTAGACCTCGCCATACTGGTCGACGACCACGGCCGCGAGCTTGGCGGTGAAGATCTCCTGCACGCCTAGCTTGCGGGCCTCGCGGATGGCCCGGCGGATCAGGCGGCGCAGGACATAGGCTTGGTCCACGTTGCCGGGACGGACCCCGTCGCCCATCAGGAAGGTCGCCGCGCGCATATGCTCGGCGATGATCCGGCCGCTTCGGGTCTTCTCGGGCGCATCCTTGCCGGTGATCTCGGTGATGGCCGCGAAGAGCGGGGCGAAGATCTCGGTCTCGTATGGCGTGCCCTTGCCTTGCATGATGGCAGTGACGCGTTCCAGGCCCATGCCGGTGTCCACGTTCTGCTGTACCAGCGGCTCGAAGGTGCCCTGCTCGGTCTTGTTGTACTGCATGAACACGTCGTTCCAGATCTCGACCCATTGCCGATTCTCGGGGTCGAAGGTCTCGGGCGCGGGCAGGGGGCCGGTCCAGTAGAACATCTCGGTGTCCGGGCCGCAGGGACCGGTCTGGCCCGCCGGACCCCACCAGTTGTCCTTCTTGCCGAGCTTGGCAATGCGCGGCGCGACAATGCCGAGGCCACTCCAGATGTCGTAGGCCTCTTCGTCGAAGGGCGCGTCCTCGTCGCCGGCGAACACCGAGACGGCCAGCCGGTCCAGCGGCAGGTCCAGCCAGTCTTCGCCGGTCAGGAACTCGAAGCTCCAGTTGATCGCCTCGGTCTTGAAGTAGTCTCCCAGCGACCAGTTGCCCAGCATCTCGAAGAAGGTAAGGTGGACCTCGTCGCCCACCTCGTCGATATCGCCGGTGCGCACGCATTTCTGCACATCGACCAGCCGCTGCCCAGCGGGATGGGTTACGCCCAGCAGGTACGGAACCAGCGGGTGCATGCCTGCGGTCGTGAAAAGCACCGTCGGGTCGTTCTCGGGAACCAGTGGCGCGCTCTTGATTTCGGCGTGCCCGTGGCCGACGAAAAATTCAATGTACTTGCGGCGAAGCTCGTTCGCGGTAATCTGCCCCATGGAGGTGATTCCTAGGATCGTGGGATATAGTTAACGGGAAGACGTAATGTAGACTGTGCAAGCGGGATTGTGAAGCAGGGGGCTGTGTTTTCGCCCCCGACCCACGAACGGTCCGAACCAGGAGATGGACGATGGCATTCTGCCAAGTGCAATGGCATAGCGAGGTTCTCGGCAAGGCTCTGGGGCTGAACGTGATTCTGCCGGACTGCGGCGAGGGCCCTTTTCCGGTGTTCTACCTGCTGCATGGACTCTCTGACGACCACACCATCTGGCACCGGCGCACCCGCATCGAGCGCTACGTGAGCGAGTTGCCCATGATCGTGGTCATGCCGGATGGGTTCCGGGGCTTCTACACCAACCACGAGAACGGTCCCGCCTATGCTACCTACATGGCCGAGGAACTGCCCGCCTTCGTCGAACGCAACTTCCCCGCCAAGGCCGACCGTGCGTCCCGTTGCATCGGCGGCCTATCCATGGGCGGTTACGGGGCCATGCGCCTTGCCCTCGGCTATCCCGATGTCTACTGCTCCGCCAACAGTCACTCCGGCGCCCTCACCTTCGGGCACGAGGCGGCCGACTTCGCGGGTGATCGGTCGGCGGAATGGGAGCTTATCACGGGGACCGATCCCACCGGTTCCGAGCACGATCTCTTTGCCCTCGCCGACCGCTGCGCCAAGCAGGGCAACACCCCGGCTCTGCGCATCGACTGCGGTACCGAGGATTTCCTCATTGAGCAGAACCGCCGCTTCACCGCTCATCTGAAGCAGCTTGGCACAGCCCACGAATACCAGGAATTCCCCGGCGACCACAACTGGGACTACTGGGATGTCCACGTCCAGGAAGCCCTCGCCTTCCATGCCCGCAACCTCGGAATCGCCCAGCCATGACCACAGCCCCAGCCTACGAGGTGGTGGATTTCGCGGCGGTGGACGCCGTCCGCTGTCCCTGCGGCTGGGCCCGGCGTGCCTTTGGCGACAGCTCCGCTGGCATCGCCTCGCTGCATGTGGTGCAGATCGAGCAGGATTCCGAGACCCATGTACATCGCCGCACCACCGAGTTCTACTACGTGCTCGAAGGCACGGGCCATCTGGAGCTGGATGACGAACGCGTGCCCCTGCGCCCCGGCGTGGCGGTCATGATCCGCCCCGGTTGCCGCCATCGCGCCGTGGGACAGCTCCGCATTCTGAACATCCCGGTGCCCGCCTTCGATCCGGAAGACGAATTCCCCGCGTGAGCTTGGCCATCCGCAGCCCAGATCTCTGGACATAGCCACCCTTTCGCGTTTCCAGTCCCGTTGAGCACAAGCGGCCATCCATCAGGCATCTGTTCCTCACGAATCGCTCCCGGGAGGATAGACGGCGAGCTGGCGGTCGCGTCAATCCTCTATTGTTGTATGGTAGAGGGGATAGGGCTCTGGTCAGCCATAACAGGAGACGGCCGATGGACGCACAGGCGATGGATGCGGAGTTTGCGGCGCTGGTGGAGCGCTTGGACCAGATCGAGGAGGTGAGCGACCCGAAGCGGATCGCGGTGACGGCCGAGGAACTGGGGCGGATGGGGTACACGCCGATGCTGTTGGTGGAGCCGGAGAACTTCCTCGAAGCATCGCTCCCCCAGATCGAGATGGCGGTCGAGCGGATTCGGACCATGCCCGCCGACGAACTTCCGAACGGCATGGCTGAGCCCGACGAGGTGCGTCTCCAGGCGGCGATGCTGCTGGTGAGCAACTACGAGGTGCTGGTGAAGCTGCGCGTCCCCGATGCCAAGACGTGGGACGATGTGATTGAACTCTACGGCGAGGACTGATTACTCCCCGCAGGCTGTGTGGCGGGCGATCAACAGACAAGGAACACGACCCGTGAGACGAACCATCCAAGCGCTTCTCCTGGGAGGGATGTGGGCCATGGCAAGCCAAGCTGAGACCTTGGTGGAGGTGGATTTCAGCTCGACCAAGAGGCCGAAGGAGGTGCCGATCCCGACGCGCGAGGATGGACGCGTCAAGGGGGTGCTGCCGGAGGGCTGGTTGGATGACTCTGCCTGGGCTCCCGCCTGGGCCGAGTACTCCTTTGGCGACGAGCAGGGCACTCGCTTCCTGCGGGCGAAGGTGACCCGTCTGGACGAAGGGCGAGTGCAGCTGATTGTCTTCCCCATCGCGGACGCGCCAGGAGACAGGATCTACCGCATGGGCATGACCTGCCGGAACCGTACCGGCGCGTCGGTACAGGTCGGTCTGCGGCAACGCGGGCAGCCATATACGTTCTACTGGAGCAGAGCGGAGAGGTTCTCGCCCAACTGGGAGACGCGCAACTGGGAGTTCCGCCTGCCCAAGAACGACAGCTCCATGGGTATCTGGATCAACCTGGACAGCGTGGGGGAGTTCCATATTGCCAAGCTTAGGCTCGAGCGGTTCTCTGCGGCCGATCTGGTTGAGGAACTGAAGCAGAAGCATCCGGATGGCGGCCCGGCGAATTTGGTCCGTGTCTCTCGCTTCCCCCTTGGCCTGCCCAGTGGTTGGGCATTGGAGCGGGACGACTCCGACGGCGACGTGGCGGTGGCCGAAGGTGTGAGCGGCAGGGATGCTCCCGCTTTGCGCTTGGCGTCGGCTGAGGACGTGCGGGTGCAGAGCGGGCCAGTTGGCTTGGTCTACCCCATTGTGCCACATACGGCGTCGCTGGCGGTGCGTGGCACGGGGGAGTGGAAGGTCGACATCTTTGGCGCGGGGCTGAAACCAGTTGCCAAGACCTTCACAGCGACGCCGGAGTGGAGGCGCGTCGCGGTCGAGTTTCAGCCCAGGATGGGCAACCCGTTCTGTCAGCTCGGGCTCTCCGGCACGGGCGAGTTGTTCCTGGACAAGCTACAGGTCGGGCCGAGCACGAAATACACAGGCGAGTATACGGTTCCCGCGCCCTGCGAGATTGCCGTGGCGCTGGCCGCTGGCTACGACGCCGGCGTGGCCCGGGTCGTCTTTGATGACGAGACGCCGCGCGTGGACTTGGCCGTGACCGGTGAGCTGGCGGGCGCGATGACCCGCTGGCAGGCGTTCGATGTCTACGGTGCCAAGGTGAAGCAGGGGAGTGTGCCGGCCGCGCCGCGCGCCCAGATAACCGACCTACCCAGAGGCTATGGCAGCTTCCGTCTGGAGGCCTGCGTCGAGCGGGACGGCAAACAGATCTCGCCGTGGGACGAGGTGGTCTGGCATCGTCTGCACCGGCCTCGCTACTGGGGGAAGGACGCGCCGAATTCGCCCTTCGCCGTGCATACCAATTCCACCACGCGCCACATCCTCATGGCCAAGGCCATTGGCATCAACTGGACCCGCCTGCATGACGCAGGACTGCAGTACTTCGGCTGGTGGATGCTGGAGCCGGAGAAAGGGAAATGGCGGTTCTTCGACCGCGAACTCCTGCGCTTCCGCAAGCATGGCATGAAGATCTTCGCCGAACTGGGCACGGCTCCCCCGTGGGCGAGCTACTACCAGGATAGCGGGCTCAAGACGTTCGGCTACTTCGACAAGTTCTTTCAGCCAAAGGACATGAAGGACTACGAGAACTACGTACGCGTGGTCTGCGAGCGCTACCGCAACGACATCGATGCCTTCGATGTCTGGAACGAGCCGTGGATTCACGCCTGGTGGGGCGTGGCGTACGACCACGAGAAGGGCGGACGGACCGGCTACATCACCAGCAAGCGGCCGCAGGCCGACTTCGCGCGGATGATGAAGGTGGCGCGGGACACGGCCCGGAGCATCATCCCCAAGGCCCAGGTGTTCGGCTTCAACTCCACCACGGGAGGGGCGACCAACGAGACCCACTTCAGCGGCTCGGACTGGACGCGCGGCGTGCTGGAAGCTGGCGGCCTCCCCAACTGTGACGGCATCGCCTATCACGCCTACACCACCGGCGGCGTGGGCTATCCCGAGGACTCCGTCGAGAGTGGCCTCGCCTCAGCAGTTGGCCCCATTCGGGAGAAGCATGACGATGTGCCCAAACCGATCTGGATGACGGAGGGCTCGCCCCTGATCTACCGCATGGGCAACGGGCTCTACAATCACACGTTGCCCTACAGAGGCGACGACAATCATCTGGACAGCGCCGACCGCATCGCCCGCTACACCATCTCTATGTTGGCCAATGGGGTCTCGCGCATTTTCATCTACAGCATGCACGGCCACGGTAGATTCCAGCTCGAGCCCAAGAAGTGGAATGCCTTCACCACGGACGAGGGGTATCTCCATCCCTCGGGTGCGGCCCAGTCCCAGGTGGCCTGGATGCTGGAGGACACGAAGTTCGTGGAACGTGTTGAGATCGGCAAGGGCGTCCATGCGTACCTGTTCGCGGGCAAGGGCAGGGCGGTTGCCGCCATCTCCTCCAGCCCTACCTACGAGAGGGTGCTGATTCCCCTTGGTGCCGGTGTGAGCCGCCGGGATCTGTTCGGCAATCCCTTGCCCCCGGATGCCACATTCGCGGGTCGGGTGGTATACTTGCAGGCCAAGTCGCTGTCGGTACTACAGAAACTGCTGAAGAAGTGAAGGAGCTGGGTATGCCTGACTATGAGACCTTGCGGGAGAAGGCGCCGTTTCGCTGGTACGTGGGCTCCTCCGCCTACGCGCTGATGGCGCTGACGGGGACCAGCTTCGGGGAGTACAACCTGGACCCGGATGCCTGTATCGAGATGTACCGCAAGGGGCGCCCGCTTTTCCGTGAGCTCTACCCCGATACGACCATCCCCATGCCCCGCGTGGGTACTCCTGCTGTCAGCTACGGGCATGTGAACGGGCTCGGCTGCGAGATCCAGTTCCCCGAGGACGGCGAGCTCTGCCACGTGCCGGCCTACGACTCGCTCGAGGAAGGCTTGGCGGCGTTGCAGAAGCCGGTGGATTTCGCCACGGCTGGCCTGGCCCCCTTCTTCCTGGACTACAAGCGGCAGCTCGAAGCCGCCTTCCCGGACGAGAAGGTGGGCTTCTCCTTCGGGCTCGAGGGCCCCATCACCACCGCCTACGAACTGCGTGGGCAGGACTTCCTGATCGACATCATGGATCGCCCCGAATTGTCGGCCGAGTTCCTTGGTGCGGTGACCCGCAGCATCAACGAGTTCTGGCCGTTTTACGCCGAGATGAACGGCGTTCCGACGCACTCTGGCGCTTCGGGCATGTGCGATGACGTCGCCAGCATGGTGCCGAGGAGCATGTTCAGGCAACTGGTCCTGCCCTTCTGGGAGGAGTTTTACCAGGCGCGGACGAACGGCTTCCGGAGCGCCCACGTGGAGGACCTGCGGGAGGAGCAACTGCCGTTCCTCGAAGAGATTGGCCTGTCGTCCTTCGATCCGTCCATTTCGCCCCACCTGACGCCGCCAATGATCCGCGACCACTGCCGCGTCCCCTTCGGCTGGCGCATGGGCAGCTTCCACTACCACGGTCTCACCCTCCTGGAAGTCGAGGAATGGGTCTATCAGGCCGTGGCTGACGGGGCCAGTCATCTCTTCACCCACGTGGAGTCGCTCATGTGTCAGCCCGAGCAGGTCCCCAAGGTGAACGCCTTCATCGCCGCCGCCCGTGAGGTCGCGGCGAAGCTGGAAGCAGGTGCGAGTCGGGACGATCTGGCCCAGGAAGTCTCTGCGGCCGGACGCGCACGTTTCTGGGACCACTGGCCGGAGTAGTCGCAACGGCTACATTGCGCGCACGCTTTCCTTACCTGTACTCCTTGGAGACGACGAGATGAAGACCTACCGGTTCGGCATCATTGGTTGTGCCTCATGGGCCGAGAGTTCGGCAGTGCAGTGGCCCGTTGGTGTCATCTGACCGGGCTGGATTTCCGCCCCGAGATCGTGTCGATCTGCGACGTGAATCCCGATATGCTGCCCTGGTTCCAGGACAACTTCCCGACGATCACCCAGGTTACTTCGGACTACCATGAGCTGCTCGCGAACCCCGAGGTGGACTGTGTCTACTGCGCCGTGCCGCACAATCTGCACGCGCAGTTCTACTGCGATATCGTGGAAGCCGGCAAGCATCTGCTGGGCGAGAAGCCGTTTGGCATCGACAAGGCCGCGAACGACCAGATCAATGCCTGCCTGGCCGAGCACCCCGACGTCTTTGTGCGCTGTTCGAGCGAGTTTCCCTTCTTCCCGCCGATGCAACGGCTGGGGCGGATGATCGAGGAGCGCGCCTTCGGCCGCATCATCGAGGTGAACTCGGGCTTCCTCCACTCCTCGGACCTGAACCCGAATAAGGCGATCAACTGGAAGCGGATGATCGACGTCAATGGCGAGTACGGTTGCTTGGGCGATCTGGGCATGCATCCCTGCCATATGCCCTTCAAGGCCGGCTGGTACCCGAAGAATGTTCGCGCCGTGCTTTCCAACATCATGACCCAGCGTCCAACCAAGGCTGGCGAGATCGTGCCCTGCGAGACGTGGGACAATGGGACGTTGCTCTGCGAGGCGGCCGACCCCGAGACCGGCGATGTCTTCCCGCTCACCATCAAGACCCAGCGCATCGCTCCCGGTGAGACCGATACCTGGTACTTCGAGGTCAAGGGCACGCTCGGATGCGGGCGCTGGTCGGCCACCAACCCCCGGCGCATCGAGGTGCTGAGCTACACCCCCGGCGGCGATCAGGCGTGGCAACAGATCGACATGGGCTGGGAGCCCGCCTTCGCTGGGATCACCGGCGGCATCTTCGAGTTCGGCTTCACCGATTGCATCCAGCAGATGTGGGCGGCCTTCCTCCACGAGCTGCACCACGGCCAGCCCATCAGCCACTTCGCGGGCTGCGTGACTCCCGAGGAGGTCGCCTACACTCACCGCCTTTTCACTGCCGCGCTCAAGAGCCAAGCCGAGAGCAGCACCGAGGTGGTCTAGCGGCATCGCTAGGTGGCCAGGTCGTCGAGGTCCGGTATCCGGGCACCGGAACGAGAGTGGCCGGGAGCGCCGACTTCCCGCTGGCATCTTCTCCCTTCTCCGATGGTGTGGGACGAAGGGGGGGCACCGGGGCCCGGCGCACCTACCTGGGAATCGGAGCCACGGTCGGGGGGAGCCCGCCGTTATCCGCGTCAGGAACGCTCAAGCAGTCAGCGCGGCGCACCGGCGCTCGGAGCGGCCTGGTGCCAAGACGGCGGGCACGGCATTGACCAGGCTGCTGGTTAGCGGCTCAGGAGAATGACCTTGGTGAACTGCCGCCGACAGAAGTCCAGGTCGGGTCCGGTCAACCCCTTGTCGACGGCCTTCTGGTCCACCAGCGTCAGCGTGATCTTCACTTGCCCCGGCACCGCGAGGTACCCCGCGCTGATGGGGTGAGCAGTCGAGCTGTTCGCGGGGTAGCAGGCAATCTCGATCTTCTCCACGCCATCGATCACCTCTTGCGCCTCGGCGAGATTGTCCGTGGCCACCCAAACGGGCGCATCCGCCGCAACCTTGCCGTAGAAGTCCCAGTCGGCATCCGGCGCATCCGCGCTATCGATGTCCGCGACAACTGAACGACGGATCAGGTACTCGCCGGTGGCGGTTGGCTTGCCCCACTTGTAGTGGACTTCCCAGATCTTGGTATTGCCATGGGGGCCGGACGGCGACATGGTGACAAAGGCGAGAAAATCCTCGTCCCCATCGTCCCCATCGGTGGGGCCGACCCAGAAGGCGACTTCCTGGCCTGGTTGGTTGCTCGCGAACGCGCTGGTGAGATCGCGGGCAAGAAGCTCGAAGAAAATCTGGGCGTTTTCGTAGATGCGGGAGTTCCGCTCCGACGCCGTCCAGAGATTCTGTGAGCTGACGATGAACTTGAAGAGAAAGCCCATCATGATGACCAGCACGACCATGGCGGCCATGAGCTCAATGAGGGTGAAGTGCCGTCTCTGCATGGGTACTTTCCCGGCTCCTGGTGAGTGCGAAGGCTATTGGTTGGGGTTGAAGACCTGTAGACTGTACTTGGCTTTGCGGCGTCGCTCGTACGCGATCCCCGCAGGCCAGGAAATCTCGATGTGAAGCGTGGTGCTGATTTTGGGCCTCGGATTGCCGCCCAACACAATTGGCTCGTGCCAAAGGGCAACCATTGCTTCGAAGTCCACCAGGCCGGAGGCGGTGCCGCCGCCGGTGTTCTGGATGCGGAAGCCCTTCGAGTAGTCGTTGGCCGTGCGCCAGTAGATGGGATTCGCATCGCTACCCAGGAAGTCGCAGGCGGTGCCTTCGAAGTGCGGCTCCACTTGGTCCTCGATCATGGTCTGGGTGGCTGAGGCGGTGCCCGGCTGCTCTGGGATGGCCGCTGTCCCGTCTGTGGCCCCATCCCAGTTGCCCTTGGAGGAACGCATGAAGAAGGCGAAGGTGTTGAGCATCTGCTCGGCCGCCTGGGCGGAGTAGTTCTCGGCCATCGCGTCCCGATTGGCGGAAGCCCCAACCGGGAAGAGGGCCATCACACTGACCAAGCCGACGACGATCACGCCGAGGGCCAGCATAAGCTCGATCAGGTTGAAGGGGTGTCGCTTCATGGTTTGGGCTCCGTGCAGGGGCGAGGACTGTGGGTCCGAATCAGTATTGATCGATGGTCTGGATCTTGATGCGCCCCGTGAAGGAGTTGACGCTGATGTTGAACTGGTTGGGCGTGCACCATCCAGCGGTGTTGTCGTCGCCCTTGTCCCTGAGGAGCCAGTCGC
>JABGQJ010001179.1 GCA_018648945.1 Victivallales bacterium | reverse complement strand
GTGCTCGGGTCGTTGACCGCGTACTCCGCGACCACGAAATCCGGTTTGGCGGCCAGCAAGTGAGCCTGAATCCGGTGCGCGCCAAGATTGGACCCCGTGGCCCCGATGCCCGCATTCACGAAACTCACCTTGCTCTTCGGGAACCGCTCGCGCCACCACGCGCCGACCTGTTCCCCCCAGCGCAGTTCGGCGCGCGAGGCCCTGGCACCCTGGGTGATGGAGCCGCCGATGACCCCGACGGTGACCGGTTCGCCGCGACGGGCTCGGGCCATGGCGTGCTGGATGCGGATCGGGGAGCCCGCATCGACCAGGGAGCGGTGCGCGAGTTGTGCTGCCACGGGAGAGCCCTTTGGGTTGTCGGCGGCAAACGCGGCAATTCCCCATACGGCGAGGGTGGAGCACGCTACGAGGGCTGTTTTCATGCCGTCGGTGCCTTGAATGCCTGTGAACTAGGGGGATAGACGATACCAGTGGGAATATCCTCCCCCTCCACCTACGGTTCAAGTTCCCCGGGCGCGGGTGCCCCTCTGTTTGGCTGAAGAGCCGGTTTTGTGTCCGTTTCGGATTGCGTGGGAGTGGGGCGAGGCTATAGTTGTCACTCACCGTCGTCGCCCCTTTTGGGACCTATGCGACAGAGACGCTGTGAACCGGGTCAGGCGGGGAACCGAGCAGCCCTAAGCAGTAGACCTGGGCGCTGTAGGATACCTGATCTGGGCGGCGGCGGCCTTTTTTTTCAACCGCGCGGCCCCGGTGCGAAGGAGCGACTCAGCTCCCTTCGCTGGGTTGCCAATCGGGATGCACTCCTCTCAATCCGGTAGCGAGACGCGCTCTATGGCCTACCAAGTACTTGCCCGCAAATGGCGTCCCCAGACTTTCGCCGAGGTGGTGGGGCAGGAGCACATTACGCGGACGCTGCAGAACGCGATTCTGCAGCAGCGCGTGGGGCACGCCTACTTGTTTGTGGGCGCCCGCGGGATTGGCAAGACGACGTCGGCGCGAATTTTTGCCAAGGCGCTGAACTGCGAGCAAGGTATCGTGGCGGAGCCGTGCTGCGCCTGTCAGTCCTGCCAGGAGATCGCGGCCGGGAAGTCTCTGGATGTGATCGAGATCGACGGGGCGTCCCACAATAAGGTCGAGGACATCCGCGACATCCGCGACAATGTGCAATACACCCCCTCCCGCAGCCGCTACAAGATCTACGTCATCGACGAAGTCCACATGCTCACTCCGGCTGCCTGGAACGCGTTGCTGAAGACGCTCGAAGAGCCGCCGGCGCATGTGAAGTTCCTCTTTGCCACTACCGAACCGCACAAGGTGCTGCCCACCATTGTTTCCCGTTGCCAGCGGTTTGACCTGCGGCGGATTGCCGTGCCTCTGATTGTCGGGCGGTTGCGGCAGATCGCCGACAGCGACGGCGTGTTTGTCGACGATGGGGCGCTCTCGGCCATCGCCCGCGCGGCAGATGGCGGCATGCGCGATGCGCAGTCGATCTTCGACCAGATGATCGCGTTCTGCGGCGGGCTTGCCGCCGAGGACACGATCCGCGAGACCGATGTGATCGATGTCTTCGGGCTGGCGTCCGGCGCTGAGTTGCGGCAACTGGCGGTGGCGGTGTTGGAGAACGATCTGGACAGCGCTGTGAGCGTGGTCCAGGGTCTCGCCGAGCGCGGGCGTGACCTGGAACGGCTGTTTGGGGACTTGATCCAGTTCGTGCGGAATGTGCTGGTTGCGGCCGTGGCCAAGAGTCCGGCCAAGCTGCTGGAAGTCGGCGAGACCGAACTGGCGGATCTCGTAGCCATCGGGCGGGCTGTGGATGCACGGCTTGTGCAGAGGGTGTTGCAGGAATTGGTGAGCCAGGAGTGGTCCTTCCGTTCGGCGCTGAACAAGCGTGTGTACCTGGAGGCAACTTTGGCTCGCGTGATGCTCGAGGGGCATAGCACCCAGTTGGACGACGTCCTCGCGCAGTTGAATCTGATCCGCGAAGCGGGTTCGCTGGAGAACCTGCCCGCCCCATC
>JABGQJ010001178.1 GCA_018648945.1 Victivallales bacterium | reverse complement strand
CGTATACGGTGGGGCAGTAGCGTACCACCTCGGTTCCGGGCTCGTCGTTGTGGTTGATGCCCGTGCTGCCGCGCGGATCCCATGAGACGATGTGCAGCAACCGCCGTTTGGCTTCCTGCCCGGCGAGTGGTTCCCCGGTCAGCAGGAACTCCTCGGCCAGCCGCGCCATCTCGCCGAAAAACGGGCGCGTGGTGCGGAACGTCTGCTGATACAGGGCGCGACGGCGTGGGTCTTTCCGATCCGGTAGGAAATCCGGCTCCGGCAGCAGCTTCTTCTTGCTGGCCTGTAGGGCCTTCCGACGCACGCGTCCGAGCCAGTCATCGCCGAATTCCTGCTTCGCTCGTTCCCGCAGCGCGGGGAGTGTGCCTGGATTGGCGAACACGCGTGGTCGGATCGGTCGGAGGCGGGCGACCAACGTACCAATGTCCGGGAACGGCACAGACGGCACGTCTTCGGGCACGGTGAAGGCACGAACAGCAGACCACTCGTCCGTGCCGACGGGCTGCCAGCGCCAGTGGTACCGGCCGGGAGACAGCGGCACGGTCGGGCAGGCGAGCATATACGGACTCTCCAGCCGCGTCGTCTGCTCGCGGGGGAAGGCAGGTTCCGGACTGAACTCGACGACATACGCCTTCCGTACCCGCTTCGCCGGGTAGACAAAGCAGGGCGGGTTGGCGCTGAGCGTCTCCCCATCCGCCGGACGGGCTACGGTCTGGTACGGCGCCGGGCGCGCTTCGAACTCGGCCGCACAGGCGGCTGAGGCAAGCAGCAATCCCCCAGTCAGGGAACGGATGGGTGGTACACGCATGTCTTGGTGTCCTTTCGGAGCGGCGCTCTTTCCCGATGCAGGCAGTTCAGCCAACGGCAGCATACCCGCGCGCCATCGAACCGGGCTTGAGCTGGGGCGCGCGCGTCAAGAGACGATCAGCAAATGCGATTGTCAGCCGCTGGGGGCCGACCCAGGTTCTTGCATTCTGCCCGCCTAACGCTACCCTCTTCCCCAGTGTCTGCAAACGGCTTCCACGAGCATGGGGTGCTCCCCGTTGCCGGACTGCAAGGCGGCGTCCGCAACCGCCAGCCGGGCTCGAAGCGGACCCATGCCCGACCCGCCACGAAGCCACGGCGGACGACACCCGCCGGCGAGCGAAGCGAAGCCCAGCCAGCAGCAGCGGAGAACTGGCGCTAGGAGTGATCACAGTGATACGGAATCTAGGGCGACATATTCTGGGGGTGGCCGTGATGGCCATGTCCTGCGTGGATGCGGCCGCTCAGGACCCGATGCCTGTGCCGCAGGAGGCCATCGACGCCGTCGTGAAACTACCCAAACGGATGCCTCCGGCGCGGGACTTCCCCGTCGATCAGGTGCTCGAGGTGACGGCCTTCGGCGCGATTCCCGATGACGGCAAGGACGATCTTGCCGGTCTCCGGGCTGCCATGGCCGAGGCGCAGAAGTTGGCACGACCAGTCAAGGTGGTCCTGCCGAAGGGGACCTACGATCTGCATCCTCCCGCCGATCCCAAGACGGACCTGATCTACAGGGCGAGCCGGGGATGCCTGGGGTTCTACAAGGCGTCCAACATCATCCTCGATGGCCAGGGCTCCACCATCGTGATCCATGCTCCGACACTGGGGTTCCTGACGCTGTTGGCGTGCAAGGACATGGTGGTACGCAACTTCACCGTGGAGTGGGCCACGCCCCCCTTTGCCCAGGGCTTTGTCCGCGGCGTCAACCGCGACGAAGGCTGGTTCGAATTCGAGCAGACTCCGGGGTTCCTGAGCCTCGATGATCCCATCTGGCAGAAGGAGAACACCAAGCACTACGCCCAGATTCGCTGGGGGATGCTGAAGGACCGTCGTGTCCCCGGCAGGATGAAGGCTGGCGTGCCGAATGTGTTCTTCACCAAACGTTGGGAGAAGGCTGCCGAGAACCGGTACCGCATGTACCTCGAACAGCCCGGCCAGTTGCAGCATTTCGAGGTGGGCGATCCCTATGTCCATGTGGACCGGAACGGCGGCGGG
>JABGQJ010001177.1 GCA_018648945.1 Victivallales bacterium | reverse complement strand
GGTTCTCCACATAAGGGAATTCCCGATCCGCCTGGTACATGCGGAGGTGGCGATCAGCGGTTGCCACGAGATCGGTCACGAACGGCTGGAAGTAGGGCGTCTTCCCCTGCCGCCGCATCTTCGCAATCCCCTCCTTGCCAAACAACAGCGACGGATGCCGCGCCGCGATCCTGGGGGTGTCGACCGCGATGTAGCTCTCGAAGTCATCCAGCCGAGAATCCCCCTCCACCCCGCGCGTCCGCGCGGCGCAGAGCAGCACGAGAACCATCGGCAGACCGTAGGTGAAGCGCCTCACTCGCCATCTCCGTCGGGTGTGCCCAGGTAGCGCAGGATTTCGAGGGCGATGAGTTGGTTGCCGGCGTTGCTGAGGTGGACGCCGTCGGCGGCGAAGAGGGTCTTCTTCTGGGGGTGGTCGCGGGTGGGTTGGTAGACGTCGATGTAGTCGCAGTGGAGTTCTTTGGCGATGCCTTTGGCGATGCGGTTAAAGGTCTCCAGGTGCACGGGGTCGCCGAAGAGGCTGTGGGCTTTGCCGATTGCCGCGCGCTTGTCGGCGTTGGCCTTGGTGATCTCAAAGACGGAGGAGGTGGCGGAGAGAATCGTGACTTGGGCACCGGTATCGGCCTGGATCTTGGCCACGCTGCGGCGGTAGAGATCCCGGAAGGTGTCGGGATCCACGCAGTGTTTGCGGTGGCCGCTGGTGCTGCTGGTCTTGCTGTCGTTGTGGCCAAGGAAGAGGAAGACGCGCTGGGGTTTGGGCTCGTAGAGCTGATCGTACATGGCCAGCCGATAGGTCTTGGGCTTGGCGTTCAGCCGATCCCAGACGCGGGTGATGAAGTCGCCGCCGACCCCGGCGTTGCGCACGGTGCAGCGGCTGCCGCCGCGTTGCTGGAGCCAGAAGTTGGTCTTGTCTACGTAATTGCGCCCCCGCAGGAAGTCGGTCAGGCTGTCGCCCAGGACCAGGACGTGGTAGGTCCCATCGGGGATGAGCAGCTTCTCGGCAGCGGTCTGGAAGGGGGCGAACTGGGGGGGAGGAAGCACATCGACGAAGGTGCTTTCCGAAACGCCGTGGCCAAGATGGATGAGGGTGGCGCGCCAGAGCCCGGCTTGGTCGGGCGTGAAGGTGTGGACGAGTTCGTCGCTGCCGACGGGGAGTTCGGCGGTCGTCGTCACCGGCTCGCCTTCGGGCGGGGCGAGCTGGATCAGCACCTTGCCTGGTTGGGGAGCGCCGTCCCGGTCCACCCGGAAACGGAGGGTGACGGGTTGGTTGGTGGCAGCCATGGGGTGGCGGGGAGAGAGCGACGTGCTGAGCCCTGGGGGGATGGGTTCGGTGAATGCCGCATCGTCCAGGAAGGCCTCGCTGCCTTCACCGCGCAGCTCGATGGCGGTGGCCAGTCTGATGAATCGGGGTTCGAGAATGGTGAATTCCAGCACGACCTCCTGCCAGGTGTCGTTGAGCTCCACCGGTTGTTCCTGCCAGAGGTAGTGGTAGTGGGGTTTGCCGGGGACGGGGGCGGTATAGCGGATGACACCAAGGAGGAGCTGTCCCTTGCCCTTGGCCCAGACGGAGAGTCGGGTCCGCCGTCCCAGATGGGTCTCGCCGGGGCCGACCTGGAGCACGCGGCCCCACCAACGCCCGCCCTTGGAGGCCGTGGTCAGTCGCGCGGCGCGCTTGCCGGTGCGCACGTGTTCGGGTTTGGTCGTTGGCTTGCCCTCCCCGGACCAATAGGGGGGGATGCTCCAGTTGGCAAGGGCTGGCCCCCCCTGCTCAAACCCACCATTGCGCAGACGGTTCTCGTTACCGGAGGCAGGCCACGAGGCAAGCAGGATTGCAGCATACAAAAGGGGTTTCATCACATGCACTCCTCAGGCTGGCGAGCGGGATTGATCAGATGGCTTGTGGCAGCATATGCCGGGGGACTGTCTGCCAGACAGTATGCTGGCGGGCTAGGGAAGTCAACGGGGCCAGCCCCGCGCCCCGCCGGGGAGACTCGTCTCCCCGGACCCCACGTGAGTGCGTTG
>JABGQJ010001176.1 GCA_018648945.1 Victivallales bacterium | reverse complement strand
CAGGAGTCAGTGGTGCATCCTGACGTTCCACGGCATCGACACAGGCGGCCTTGGTGTTTGCACGGCCGCCTTCACGATGCTGCTGGACCATCTGGTCCGGCACCGCCAGCGGATCTGGACGGATTCCGTGGTACGCGTCGCCCAGCACTGTCTGGACCTGCGGGCAGCCTGGGAGGCGAGCCAGCCCGGTTGACTGGAGCGTGCTTGGGCGATACGGTTTGCCTACCAGGGGGAGCGGAGTCAGTTCTCCCGCGCCTCTTCTCATGCACCGCCGCTCCCGCCGCCGCTGTCACTGCCGGAGCAACAGACCATAGCACTAGGGACAGGATCGTGGACCCGCAGAAGAAGAAGGAGTCGCTTCGGCACGACCGGCGGAACTCCTATGGTGAGAACGACAAGTCTTCCCGCAAAGCGGTTCGGCGCCGCAAGCAGTCGGTCAACCAAACCTACCGGCATGCGGTCAAGCAGTCGCTCGCCTCTCCCGATGCCGAGGAAGCTCAAGACCGCGTCAGCCAGGTACAGAGGCCCCACTGGAAGAAGGTGCCGGACCTGCCGCTTGGCGACGTTCTTCGGGACGGCCTGCGCCGAGAGATCGGGGCGGTTCTGTTTGCGGGACGGTCCGACTCATCACTCCTGCCACAGCTTGAGTGCAGACTGCTCGCGGACGGGTGGGATCCGCAAGCCGTCCGGGCTCTGCTCAAGCAGTTGCGGTCTGCCGCCATTCAGGGATACTACCGGCTGGACCTGGACTTGGGTCTGGCAGAGCTGAGGGAAGTGCTCGTGCTGCTGGCCGGACTCCGGTCCGGACCAGATGCGGGAGGCCGCGCCCCGTAGCCCACCTGCCATGGCGCTCGCGGCAGGGAGGACTGCCTGGCGGGCCACCGGGGACCGCTCTGCACCACGACCAGGCACAGGTTTCCGGGGGCTTGGGTCCCGGGTCAGCGGGCGAAGAGGCCCTGCATGTAGCCGATGCTCTGGGCGAGGGCGGCGCGACCATCGGGGTCGCCGGTGAGAGCGGGCGTGTGGTCGGGAATCACGAGGCCGTCGAATCCCACGTCCAGGAGGGTGCGGGCCACTTCGGCCATATCTATGTAGCCATTGTCGAGGAAGGTCTCGGTGAATCGGGGCAGTGGGGCGCTGACATTGCGGAAATGCACGGTCAGGAGCTTCCCGCGTTCGGCGAAGGAGCGAAGAGCTTCCGGGATCGCCATCCCCATCGCTTCCCCGCCTTCGGCCCAGGTCCCGACGCAGAACAGCACCCCCCAGGCGGGGCTGTCGAACTCCTTCAGGGCTCGTCGGTAGGCGTCCATCGTGCCGAAAACGCGGGGAACGCCAAGCAGTTCCGGGACTGGCGGGTCGTCCGGATGGAGCGCCAGCCGAACCCCTGCGGCTTCGGCAACCGGCAGTAACGCGGCCATCATCACTCGGTGATTCTCCCACATGGCCTCCGGGGTAGGCGAGGCGTCGAGAAGCGGGGCGAATTCCCCGGCCCGGGCCAGATCGAACTCCCGCGACCGGGCCCCACGGGTCTCTGCCTCGCCAGTCGCAGGCAGGGGGGCATAGAGGAAGAAGTCGTAGTCCAGCACCGGGATCCCGACCCGGCCCATTGCGGTGACGAAACCGGCGACTCGGGCGAGGGCCTGGTCGCGACCGGGCTGGCCGAAGGCGATCTCGGGGGCTTTGTAGAGCGCGTAGACCGCCGCCTCAATGGCAAGTCCCGCGCGGGCGAACCGCCCATGGGTCCGGCGCAGGAACGCCTCGCCATCCTGATCCTCAGTGAACAGCACGCGCACGTGGCGCAGACCAAGCTGCGTCAGAAACCGGAGTTCCTCCTCGCTTGCCGTGGCGGCAACATGCGTGCCCAATCGAATGCCCATGGATCATCCTCGCGTTGACTGCCCGGTTGTGTCTGCCACGAATCTACCCCGGCGGGGAGCCGACTCAACCGCCGTGGTTGGTATGGCGCCCGGAATTGCGTACACTCTAGCCTGGACTATCCACGCGAATCTACTGCGAACT
>JABGQJ010001175.1 GCA_018648945.1 Victivallales bacterium | reverse complement strand
CAAAGGCCAGCAACAACGCCGACAACCACTGGTGGACGCGGCCCAAGTTCATCGACGATCCCGAGCAGAAGGCAGCCTATGTCCGCTTCGTCGATGGCAAGCCCGTCCCGGAGGAAGACCAGCGCGTGGTGTTCCCGCCAACAGAGTGAAGTGAGAGCCCGAACTGACCCCGGTGCGCTGCGCAGGGCTTGCGCAGTGGGCTGGGAGCGGTGCGCAATTTGCGCTCAGGTGTGCCGGGGAATCGACCGCCTCTGGCGGCAAGGGGGTGAATTGGGGTCGGGGTCGCCACGGTTGGCACTCGCTCTGCTATGACTCCATTATACTCACAGAGAGCACACACCAACCGGCAGTTCCGGCCTCAATGCATAGCCTAGGTCGACGCACTCCCCGAGGAACGCGCCGAACGAAGCGAAGAAAGGCAAAGACGATGAAGACAATGACCCGTTGTTTGGCGGTTGGGGCATCGGTGCTGATGTCGGGCCTCGTGGTTGCCGCCGGGTTGCCCTACGCCATCGTGGACACCGGGCAGGTCCGTGGCTACGACGCGACGCGGGAAATCGCGCTGCCGCATCCGGGGAAGCCGTTCTTCGGCCAGGATGCCAACTACAAGGGAAACCAGCCGACTTACCGCGACCATGGCGACGGCACGGTCAGCGATCTGGTCACCGGCCTCATGTGGCAGAAATCCCCGGGCCCCAAGCGGACTTATCAACAGGCCGTTGCCGGAGCCGCCAAGTGCCGGACCGGAGGCCACGACGACTGGCGGCTGCCCAGCGTCAAGGAGCTCTACTCGCTGATCCTCTTCTCGGGGCAAGACCCCGACGCCATGAGTGCCTCCACAAAGGGCCTCATTCCCTTCATCGACACCAAGACCTTCGACTTCGAGTACGGGGACACCACCAAAGGCGAGCGGGTCATCGACTCCCAGTGGGCGACAAGCACGAAGTACGTCAGCACCACCATGAATGGCAACGAGACCATGTTCGGGGTCAATTTTGCCGACGGGCGGATCAAGGGCTACCCCACCAGCGCCAGGATGCGTGGCCGGGCCAAGACCTACCACGTGCTGTATGTGCGAGGCAACCCGGCCTACGGCAAGAATGACTTCCGCCGTCAGGGCAAGGGCATCGTCATGGACCGGGCCACTGGTTTGGCATGGACCCGGAAGGACAGTGGCAAGGGGATGACCTGGGAAGAGGCCCTGGCCTACGCCGAGAACTTGACTCTGGGAGGGCACAGCGATTGGCGTCTGCCCACGGCCAAGGAACTCCAGAGCCTGGTCGACTACAGCCGTTCGCCCGACACCACGAAGTCGGCGGCGATCGACCCCATCTTCCAGCTCACCCAGATCAGGAACGAGGGCGGCAAGCGAGATTTCGCCTGCTACTGGACGTGCAGCACGCACACGCGCAGCGGCGGGGGCAGTGGTGCGGCGGCCTATATCGCGTTCGGGAGGGGGCTCGGCTGGATGACCGACCGCCGCACCGGGAAGCGTGCGCTCCTCGATGTGCACGGTGCCGGCTGCCAGCGCAGCGACCCCAAGGCGGGTGATGCCAGCAGATTCCCCTACGGTCGCGGTCCCCAGGGCGATGTGCTGCGCATCCGCAATCATGTCCTCTGCGTGCGCGGCGGGACGGCCGACGTGCAGACCGAGGGCCCGCCATTGCTTGAGGTTCAGCAAAGACGAACGCTTCAGGGAAAACGGCCCGGGAATGGCGGGCATCCCGACTTCGTGTCTCGGCTGGACCGGGACGGGGACGGCGCGGTGTCGGCCAAGGAATTCGACGGCCCGGCGAGGCACTTCAAGCACCTGGACAAAAACGGGGACGGGAAGATCAGCAAGACCGAGGCCCCCAAGGGCCCCCCGCCAGGTCACCGACCGCCCCATCACTAGCCTAATCTATTCATGAACCATCTACTGCAACCCTCCATCGCACACAATCCCAGAGTCTTGCGACCAACACCGAGCTTGACGTATCCCGATACGCCTGCGCCCGGCTTGTGTCCACAACCCACTGGGCTCGCG
>JABGQJ010001174.1 GCA_018648945.1 Victivallales bacterium | reverse complement strand
GGAAGGGTGGGGAGCCCCGGCTGCATGTGGGTATGAGAACTCGTCCGATCCGACCGATCCGACTGATTCGTCCGATTCCCCGTGCTCCGTCGACTTTGCTCAGGACCTCTATCATCGCCCCCATCGCTCGACCTTCCCACTACCGTAAGCTACCAACGGGGCGGGTGCCAGGTCTGGTGGCACGGGCGGCGGGGCGGGGTAGATTGGGGATTCCATTGCGTAGCATCGGCACGATCTGGAAAGGATAGACCATGATACAGCGACTTGCAGTACTCTCGTTCTTGGTGGTGGCGGCGGTGCGGTCTCAGGTGATCTGCTCGTTCGAGACGGCGGAGCAGTCGGCGTTGGCCATCGCCGGTGGCACGAAGACGACGGTGGTGGAGGCGCACGCGACCGAGGGCACAAAGGCCTTGCGGGTGGCGTTTCCCGGCAGCGAGAAGGACACGTGGCCCGGGGTGAGTTTCCGTCCGCCACCGACCCTGTTGCTGGACAGGGATATGCTGTCCTTTGATGTCCACAATCCATCCGACAAACCCGTCAGTCTGTCCTGGCGGATTGATGGCGCGGATGGCAAGAAGATCTTTGGCGGCGCGCCCGTAAAGCCAAAGGGGCAGACGCTGTCCATCTACCTGCGCGCTCTCGGGGAGCAGACTCCCTTGCTGGGGGTTCAGCAGTTCTACCTCTACCAGCGCATGCCGCGCGCGGACGTGACGCTGTTCTTCGACAACTTCCGCACGGCGAGCTTCACGGAGACGTTCGTGCCGCTGACTCACCGTCAGGTGGGACCGGTGGTCGAGCCCAGTGCGGCGGACAGGGCCCGTGGGTACCAGCTCTTTGCCAGGCACTGGCTCGATTTTGTCTTCCCGCACAGCCGCCCACGAGTGGGCGAGGATGCCGTGCGGCTGGAGACGTTCGTGACTCCCGGTGAGGCGGAGCCGCTGACCTTCTCCGTGGTGGCCCTACGGGAACTCAAGGCGGCGCGGGTGACGGTGAGCGATCTGGTCTCGCCCACCGGCGGCCGGATCGCGGCCCGTGCCACGACGGTCTATCCGGTCCGCTGCCTGGACAAGCGGGTCGTCTATTCCTCCAAGCAGTTCATCCGGGACGTGCCGGTACTGCTGGAGAAGCGTCCCAGCGTTGATGTCACAGCAGGTGTTGCCAAGCGGTTCTGGCTGGATCTGGCCGTGCCCGCCGGAACGTTGGCGGGAATCTACCAGGGAACAGCCACCTTCGCTGCTGACGGCGTATTGGCGACAAAGCTCCCGATCCGCATCCGGGTGCTGCCTTTTACCTTGCCGGAACCCAAGGACATGTTCCTCGGCGAGTACTACCAGGGGCCAAGACTGGCCGACACGCCGGAGCTGAAGCGGGAGTTCCTGGAGCGGGACATGCGAGACATGCGCGCCCAGGGCATGACCTCCATCGGGCTCTGTTTCGGGGTCGATACCAAGCCCGCCACGTTCGCGGATGGCAAGGCGAAGCTGGTGTTCGATGGCAGTAGCTTGTTCGAACACTGCATGAATCTCTATGTCGAGATGGGCTTCCCGGCGCCTATCGTCTTGCTGAGCGATTCAGGGCAGGGCTTCGCCGCCAAGAGCGAGGCGGCATTCGGCTCGCCGGAGTACAAGCAATACTACCAGGCGTTCTGGCGGGCGATGCAGGCGGAATGCAAGGCGCGCGGCTGGCCCGAACTCATCGTGCAGCCTGTGGACGAACCTGGCTGGCAGGATCAGAAGGCCAAGGACCGCAACACCACGCTGCTGAAGTGGCTGAAGGAAATCCCAGGCATGCGCACCGAGCAGGACGGGCCGCCGGACGGCTACTTCCGCCAGGTCGCCGGGCCCCACGCGGACATGTGGAACTACAATGGGGGCATAGACAAGGAAAGCGTGGTGGCAGAGGCCAAGGCCAAGGGCCACCTGATCGTGCTCTATAACTGCGATGTGGAGTCCTATCGCCCCGAGGCGCAACGCTATGTGTCCGGCTTCTTTCAGAAGCGGGCGGACATCCATGGGTGCTTCAACTGGGCCTATATGTCCTT
>JABGQJ010001173.1 GCA_018648945.1 Victivallales bacterium | reverse complement strand
CGCCAATCGCTGCTCGGCTTCGGCACGCTGAAGGGGGTGTCGTCCTTGACGATCACTTCGAGGCGGTTGTCCGCCGACGGCACGGAGACCAGCCCAGTGATGTCGAACTCGGCGGGTACTGGACCAACCAGGCGTTGGCCAGCGGAGCGGCCGTTGACCCGGACCTCGCAGAACTCACCCACCGCGTCGAAGCGCAGCACGATCCGCCGGTCGCTGAAGGACAGGGGAAGGTCGAACTCCCGGGCGTAGGTGGCGGTGTGAACGTTCCGGCACCCCTTGGCCAATTCCCAACGCATCGGCACGGCAATCTCGAAGGGCGCCAGGTCGCCTTCGGGATCGAAGCGCCACCTGCCATCGAGAGAGACGACCGACTCTTCCGGTATGGAACCGCTCGGGCGCAACATGGCCAACGCGACCCCAAGCCGGCCGGCATCGCCAGTCGCCACAATTCCCGTGGCAGCCAGGGCGCGCCACTCGGCCCCGAGACTCCGGAAGGAGACGCCGGAGACGGAATGGTCGGGAAACGGGTTCTGCCAGGACGTAATCCACGCGGGCGGGCCATCTGGGGTGGGCACGAGGAGCCCATTTGCCAGATCCCGGGGATCGTCGGTCGGCGAGGTAACCGCATCCTCCCAGAGCAGGGGGACGGTCACCGCCTCGCGGTCGCGGTAACGCACCTCCCATTCACCAACGGCCTGGCCCTGTTTCGCCGCCCCCGCCCCGGCGGTGTGCCAGAAGGCGATGGCCGCCAGCTTCGCGTCAACCGCGTCGATCGCTGGCCCGAGCTGGAAGGGGATGCCTTTGACGACCGCCTCCTCGCCCTTGGTCAGCGGCAGGAAACCACCGGTTGCCGTCTTGGCAGTGAGCCGCAACTCGACCCAGCCCTTCCGGACGCCTTTCGGTGAGAAATCCCGATTGTACTCCAACCGGTAGCACTTCGCCCACGGCGATGTCCGCGCATCCTGGAGCCGCCACTCGCCATCCGCCGCCGAAACCTCGATGCCGAGGTCGAGCGATGGCAGGAGCAGCCGGGCCTTCCGCAATCCGGGAAGGTGCGCCTTGGCCAGTGGCCGGAGGGGAACGGCCTTGGCCGCCTCGCCCTGCACCATCGCCCCATCGTACTGCTCCGGCTCCAACCGCAACACCCACTGCACATGGGCGGCATCCGCGATCTCGGCGAAGTCAAATTCGTAGCGGACGGTGACCGAATCAGGCCCCACCGTCAGTTTCTGGACCACTGCCCCGTGCCGCCCCTCGCTCTCGGTGACCACCGAAACGGCCTCCTCTGCGGCTTCCAAGGGCTTCTTGATCCCTGCCGGGAACCGGTACAGCTGATCCCACTTGCCCCCCGCCACCCACAGCGTATCGAGTTTGAGCCATTCCGTGCCATCCACCACCACGCGCGGAGCGCCCTCGGCTGGTCTTACCTGAAGCCCACCAATCGCCGGCAACGAGAGGATCATCCCAATGCAGCATGTCTTGATCATGATCGAGGATCCTATGTCTGCTGTTTGCCCACCATTGTGGAAGGAGTCGTGCTCTCTGCATTCGGCGCCCGGCGAGGCGCAGGTTCAATCGGCGCGGAGATGGGCGACCTGGGTCAGTTGCACCGTGTCTCCCACGCCGTAGTCATAGATGCGGAAACGGCCTCCAGGGCCGAAGAAAGCGCGGAGTTCAGCAGCGGGCATGGCGCGCTCGGCCAGAAACACGCTGCCACCGGAAGAGACCGAGGCGACTCTGAGCTCGCGGTTCTGCTTGGGGGCGGTGAGATAGGCCCCATGGTAGTAACGGTTCCCCGCCAGGGGGAAGTGCGTTCTGCTCTGGATGGTCCCGGGCTTGAATGACCGGGCGTCGCCCTCCCCGACCAGCGGGTCGTCGTTCAGCCGCAAGCAAACCCCGCCGCCTTGCGCTTCCGCCTCGAGGATGCGGTAGCAACTGCGGCGATCCGGGTTGCCGATGGACAGGAACTCGCCGGGGCGGAGAGTCCCGACGGTCAGTCCCTTGACGACCAACGTGCCGGCCTCGCGGTCCACGGCAACGACCTCG
>JABGQJ010001172.1 GCA_018648945.1 Victivallales bacterium | reverse complement strand
GCGCGGGCCGGCCTCGCGATTGCGGGGCACGAGACCAAAAGACCCCGCTCCCAGTTTTCCGACTTGAATGTGGCGGGGGGCGTGTGCCGCGACTCCTCCTGGCTTCATTGTATGTGGGAGGGGCACCGTGTGCCAAGCCTCAGGAAACTGTGCTTGAGTCGGAATCGGCGTCCCGCCATCCTGCGTTCCGTTTTTCCGGGTGGTTGCAGGGCGTCACATGGTTCTCAAGAACTTGTTGATCTCGCCGTTGTCGAGCATGAGATGGAAGCGCAGGGCCGGTCCGCCTTCGAGAGCCGCCATGGCTGCCGCGCGGTGTTCGCAGATTTTGAGGAGGCGGCGGATTGGTTCGCGTTCTGCGGGCTCGATGGTCATGGTTGGGATGAGGCGGACATCGATCCGTTCGGGGGTGGCGGAGATGATCCCCGGGGCGCGGGTGAGTGCCCTGAGGACGGCATGGTCGGTGCGTCTGTTGTCGAACAGGGGCCGGAAGATGTCCATGGGTCGGCGGAAGATGTTCCGGCAGGTGATGCGCACAGCGTCCACGAGAGGCCTTGAGCGCATCCGCAGGCGGACGTATTGCTGGTCTATCAGGGCCTGGATGCGCGATTCTGTCCTTGGGATCTCCTCGATCCTGTCCTGGATCCGTTCGATCTCCCGTTCCAGTTCGCAGATCCGCTTCTCGGTCGCGCCAGCCTGCCTGGCCCGCTCCCTCGCCTCGCGGTTGCCGACGATGCTGGCGGCAATGTCGCCGATCTTCCTGCCCAGCCGGTCAAGGGGTCCCCGCATCTCCCGGTCGGGCGTGGCAGCGCGCAACCGCTGCAGTTCCTCTTCGTGTTCGGCAAGTCGGGGCCGCAGTGCCTCGAACTCGCGCCTCAGTTCGTCGAGGTCGCCAACCGGGCCTTGGCCGCGCTGCTGCAGGAGTGCGCTGGCCAGCTCTCCCCTCTTCTTGCCACGCTCCTCGGTCGCCTGCTTGTGGTCGCGGCTCTCGACTTGTCGGTCGATGAGCTCGGAGGCGATGTCGGCGTAGGCGTCGTGTCCCCGCTCGGTCATCTCGCCGATGCCGAAATGCCGCCGCAGATAGAGGAAGTCGCTCTCCTGTATCCAGCGGTTGAACATCAGCCAGACGATCCGTTCGGCGGAGAGCTCGGGGTTGTTGGTGACGATGGCGACCTCGACGACGGACCCGCTTGGCTTGCGCGCGCGAACGATCACCCGCCGCCCGTTCGGGACGACGTCCCACTCCTGGAGCTTCCACCGGAAGGAGTAGCGCCGCCGGTCGCCTTGGCTGTTCCGGCAGCGGTGGCGCGAGAACTTGCCCCTGCCGGTGGACGGCAGGCCCCAGTCGCTCTTCTCCGCGCTGTACCCCTTTTCCCAGGTCACGAAGGTGTCGCCCATGGCGGCCAACTGCCTGAGGAACTCCTTCGACCAGATGGCCCGGTCCACGATCCAGGCCACGGCGTCGAAGATGCCGAAGCGCGTCTTGAACCGCTCTCGGCTGACCAGGAAGCGCGGGCGCATGTCGTCGTAGTTGTCGAAGTGGAGCACGTGGCAGGGGAAGCCGTCGGCGGTATGGATGAAGTCCAGGTGGATCGCCTTGACGGGGCCGTGCTTGGCCCCGCTCCAACCGTAGAGCAGCTTGAGCAGGCCAGTGTACTCCTCGGTGTGCGGGTCGAAGTAGAAGATCAGTTCGCGAGAGCCCTTCACCAGTCGCCAGTTGCCGTTGAAGACCGCGTTCAGGATCTCGTCGGAGGCGTTCTTCTTGCACCACTTGCGCTGCGAGCGGGTTGAACGGTGGGGGGCCGGACCCAGCCGCCGCAGGCTCTCGAAGCTGGTATAGCGGCTGCTCTCGTGGTTCACCGCACCCGCCAGGATCTGCATGGCCAACTGCTGGAGGGGGGGCGGAACATCGCCGAGGGCCTCCTCCAGCCAGGGCAGGAGCAGTGACAGCCCGGCGTGCGCGCACCACTGCCCACGCTCCGGTATGGTCGGGAACGGGATCGGCCAGGGGGCAGGAGCCAACTCAGGCAGTGGCGCCAGGCCTTCGCC
>JABGQJ010001171.1 GCA_018648945.1 Victivallales bacterium | reverse complement strand
CGAGGAACAGAGCGGGAGGGGCGGCATATCCGGGCGAGAGCCCGGTCCATACGGCCACCACATCGCCGCACACGAAGGATACGAGGACCCCGCCCACACCGACCAGCGTCCCCGTGACCGAGTAGCGCAGGAACATGCCGATGTCAGTCTCCAGGCCCGCCAGGTAAAGCAGCAGAATGGAGGCCACCGTAGCGATTCCGTACAGCTCCACGCTCACTGGGAAGCCGGCCCCCGGCACCGACTCGAACAGGCCGAGGTACGGGCCAAGCAGATGGGGACCAATCAGGATCCCCGCACCCAATTCGCCCAACACGTCCGGGATGCGCAGATAGCGACGGCAAACGTGGGCCCCCAAACGCGCCGCCACCAGGATCGCGGCAAGCTGGAGAACCAACTGCGTCATTCGCTCGCCCAATTCGCTCCCGCCACCTTCCCCTGCCATCGCCGACAGACCACAGGCCAGGAAGGCAATCACCGTGACTGGCAACCATCGCGTTCTGCGCATGCTCTTTCCCTAGTTCTGAACGAGCAACCCGACGACCTCGTTGGCGGATGCCGCCGTCAGCACCTGCTCCCGCATCGTGCCATCCCGCAAAAGCCGGGTCACATCAGCCATGAAGCGCAGATGGGGGCCCGACTTGCTGGCTGGCGAGACGGTGATGAGGAGAATGGTGGCGGGATCGCCATCCACCGAGTCGAACTCGATGCCTTCCGGCTTCAGGCCCATGGCGACCACCAGCTGCTGCACCGTGTCGGTCTTGCCGTGGGGGATCGCCAGGCCGTTCTCCATGCCCGTGCTCATCACGCGCTCCCGGGCCTCCACTACTCGCAGGGCCTCGGCGGGATCCGGAAGGCACCCCGCGTCATCAAGAACCTGGACCAACTCCCGGATGGCCTCGTCCTTCGTCGTGGCCTCCAAACGAAGTTTGACAACCTCGGGGCGCAGGGCTTGGCGGAGAATCGAAGCAGGCATTCCACGGTCTCCATGTGCGTCATATCAGGGCGATACGGGACGATTCTCGGGTGATCGTGTCATATAATATACATTCCTGTCATATTATCAAGGGAGGAAACGCGCCCTCTTCCCCATCGCTGGACACGGCTGGCACCATGGATCTTCCCGAGGGCCTGCAGTCCCCGAGGCACCCCGCTGAGGCCCCCTGGAGACGACGGCAAAGCCGCCGCCGTGGCACCCGACGCGATCCCAGGGGTCAGAGTTCAGTGGCGCTTGACAGAACCAGTAGACAGGCAGTACTTTAGCGGGTATAGCAAACGAATGCGTCTCGGTGGCCCGAGTTTCGTCTGGCCGCCTATGGGAGATCGCAGCTCACCAGAATCCGAGGCAATGGCCATGAAAGCTCTTCTCGTACTCCTTCTGCTGATCGTCGGTGGTGTCGGCTACCTCTTCCTCGGTCCTTCGGGCAGCAAAGGCGAGCCCGCGAAGGAGTCCGCTGCCGAATCGTCCTTCGGGGAATCCCCGGAGAGTCGGACTGCCGGCACTGGAGGCTCCACGTCGGTCAAGATCGTGACCAAGGACCCCTCCCAGACCAGCCAGCCAGCAGGGCGGGCGCTGGTGGGCGGCGACGGTTTCATCAGCGATGCAGCTGCCGTTGGCGGCTACGCCATGGGACACACTCAGGTGATGGTCAAAAACCGGGTCAGCGAGAAGCTCAAGAAAAAGAACGACGCCCACACCAAGAAGCTCAACGATCTCATGAACTAGCCGCGCGGACCGTCGCGGCACCCGTGCGAGACCCTGTGAACCCACTGGCCCCCAGCCAGTGGGTTCTTCCGTTTCCGGGACATGGAAGCCCAATCTCCACGAGAGACTTGACAGGACGCGTCTGTTGAATTAGTGTATTACTACAATGATACACTATGGAGCAGGCATGATGCTGTTCAGGCATGACACACGAAGCGGCGTACCGATCTACCGCCAACTGGAGGAACAGGTCCACCGGGGGGTTCTCTCCGGTGCCCTGACCAAAGGCGAGAAGCTGCCGCCGGTGCGCGAAGTGGCCGCCCAATTGGGGGTGAACCCGATGACCGT
>JABGQJ010001170.1 GCA_018648945.1 Victivallales bacterium | reverse complement strand
GTAGTGGAGGACAAGGTTATCCTGGAGCTGAAGTCAGTGGAACGGGTGACGCCAGCCCACAAGAAGCAGGTGCAAACCTACCTGCGGCTAACTGGATGCAAACTGGGGTATCTGCTGAACTTCGGCGAGGCCCTGATGAAGCTCGGCATCACTCGATGCGCGAACGGCCTGGAGGAGGAGTAGGGAGAAGAGGATTCCTCGCGCGGAGGCGCAGAGACGCAGAGGTAAGAGGAAGAACGCTTGCTTCGGCGAAGCCGACAGATAGTCCCCCCTTTGCGTCTCTGCGCCTCTGCGCGAGAAAGGGCCGAGTTGGGGATTCCTCGCGCGGAGGCGCAGAGAAGGGGGAAATCCGCTTGGTGGAGCGGGAATTTCTTGCTTCCTCAAGCATCCCGCATTCGTCCCCCCTCGTCCTTTCGCTCTGGATCTCCCCCACCTTCCCCTCTGCGCGAGGAAGGGCTCAGTTTGGGATACCTCGCGCGCAGGCGCAGAGGCGCAGAGGTAAGAGGGAAAATGGGTTTGCTTTGGTGGAGCCGACAGAGAACTCCCCCTTTGCGTCTTTGCGCGAGTCGTCTTCTTCATCCCAGATCTGGAATCACATTGAGGCCGAGGAGTTGGGCGGGGTTGGTTTGGACGAGTAGGCTGGGATCCTGCCGGGTGAGGCTGGCGGCGCGTTGGGCGGCGCGGGCGAGGCAGGGCGGATAACGTGTGGTGTCATGGGCGTCGCTGGCGAGTATACTCGCCAGACGGCGCCCAAGTAGTTTCCGGGCGGTGCGCCAGGTGGTCCAGCCGTTGCGGAGTTGGAGGCTGTCGGTGCTGATCTGGAGGTGGAGCCCGGCGTTGACTAGGTCGGTCAGGACGGTGGGGATGCGGGCGACCTGGGGGTGCCGCTCGGGATGGGCCCAGACGATCTGGAGGCCCGCGCTGGTGGCTTCGAAGAGGAGGTCGGCCAGGGCGCGGAGGGGCATGGCGGCGGGGAGTTCGACGAGCAGGGCCTCTCGGTTTTCGCCGAGGAGGAGCTGGGGGTGGTCGTGGACGACCGCGAGGAGGTCCCCGTCGAGGTTGCACTCGGCACCGGGCAGGAGGCGCAGGGGGATGTGGTTGGTGTCGAGGGCCTCGCGGAGGATCGCCATGGCCTGGTCGCGCTCGGCGAGGAATTCGTGGACGGCGCGGGTGTCGCAGTGGGGAGTGGCGACGATGGTGTGGATGCCATCGGCCACGGCCATGCGGGCCATGGCGAGGGCTTCGTCTAGATCGTCGGCACCGTCGTCGATTCCCGGCAGGATATGGTTGTGGATATCAATCATGGGGGAAGGAGGGTTCCATGGTCCGGGGATCGACCCGGAAGGCCAGCCCGCTGATGGGTGGCAAGTTGGCATACCCTCGCTTCTGCCGGGCACGGAACGCGACGGTAAGGGCGTGGGGGCCCGGCCTCAAGGGGTGGCCGCCCCGGGCGCTCAGTTGGTGGAGGTTGATGGTGGCGGCGAGGGCGATGGTCTGGCCGACTCGCCAGGTGGGGATGTCGCCTGCCAGAGCGGTGGGATCGAGACGGATGCCGAAGGCTCCGGCTGGTCCTTGGGAGAAGCCGAGATCGAGATGGCCGCTGCCCTTGGGTTGCCCCGTGCAGACGATCATGACGGAGAGCTCGACGAGGCCGGGGGAGACGCTGGAGAGGTGGCGTAGGCGGAAGCCGAGCAGGCGCAGCCAGGGCGTGAGTTCCCCCACCAGGGGGACGAGGCCGTCGATCTGGGAGGTCAGGGCCTGGGCTTGTTCGAGAGCGGGGTGGACGGAGTCGGGCAAGGGACCGGGAAGCTTAGCCAGTTGGCGGGCCGCCGGCAGGTTTCCGGGGGATTCGGCGAGGACTTGAGCGAAGGCGCGCGCGGCGGCCGCAGTCTCGCCTCGGCTGGCCTCCACTAGTCCGAGGTAGTAGGGAATCAGCTGTGCCTGGGACCACTGCCGGGCGGATCGCTGGCGCTGACTCGCGCTGGCCAGGGAGGCGAGGGCGTCGGCGTCCTCTGAAGTGGCTGGGGCAGCCTGGCGGGCTCGGTGCAGCAG
>JABGQJ010000117.1 GCA_018648945.1 Victivallales bacterium | reverse complement strand
ATCCCGGTCAGCGATGCCAGCCCCTATTCGGGCAGCGCCCCGGGGCACTACGACGAGCATGGCGGCGGGCATCCCTTCGACATCGAGCCGAACGGGTTCATTCACCTGACCGACAGCGAGCTGCTGCATGGTGCCTGGTTCCAGCAGGACCGCTGCGTAGAATGGCTGGTGCAGAACCTGGGTCTGAGCTTGCCGGCAGCGTGGGAGCGGTGCAGTGCCCATCCGGCGGCGGTTGCCGGCCTGGAACTGCCCCGGCCCGAAGCGGGCCAGGAAGCCAGCTTCGTCCTGGCCCATTGGGACGAGGGTCTGGTGATCGACCAGGCCGTGCATCTCGGGACCCCCTACCTGACTGAGCCCGGTCGCCCGACGGACTGCTGAACGCACTAAGGAGAAACGGAAATGGGTCTCAATCTACCGACAACAGTGACGACCAGGGATGGTGCGGAACTGGCGGTCCGACCACTCCGCGCGAGCGACCGCGACGTGCTGCAGACGTTCAACTGCGAACTCTCCGACGACAGTCGTCGGCTGTTTCTGCCGCACGGCTACGACGATGCGACCGTGGCCAAGGCGCTGGCCCGCAGCGAGGCGAGGGACGATCTCACTCTCGGGGTCTTCGCCGGCGAACGGCTGGTCGGCTACTTCTTCCTCTGGTACTTCACCCGGCCCGTGCCACTGTTGGGCATTGGGCTGGTGGACGACTTCCAGGGGCGCGGCTTGGGACGCAACATGATGGCTATCCTGCTTGATGCCGCCCGGCAGAGCGAGCGGGACGGTGTCGAACTGACCACCTGCCTCGACAACAAGCGGGCCTTCGCGCTCTACGAGAAAGTGGGTTTCGAACACTACGCGGATGTGCAGAACATGCAGGGGCAGGGGAAGTGGGTCACGGAACACGCCATGTTCTACCGCATCAAGCCCGGCGCCAAGCCCATGGACGAGCCCCACCAGCCGCCCGTGTGATTTCCGGGAGACCCAACCAGGAAGAGGACCATGTACACGACCAAGAAGCTGCCTTCCACAAACATGGCCCCCGGCTCTCTTCGAGTTCCGGAGGGAGCGGTGTGCCCCACCGTGCTGCAGGCGATTCGCTATACGCCCGAGACCTGCGAGGAGCAGGAGTTTGCCTCGGTCGCCGAGGCGGTTGCCTGGCAGGCAGGGAAGGGAGTTCTCTGGCTGAACATCAATGGATTGGGGAATGCCGACTTCCTACTTGGCATGAATACCGAGTTGGGATTCCACCCCCTGGCTCTTGAGGACACACTCAGCGTGCCGCAACGCCCGAAGGCGGATGAGTACGAAGGGCATCTTTGCGCCGTGGTCCGCATGTTCCACTACGATGGCAAGCTGGAACGGGAGCAACTGAGCATCCTCCTGGGGGAAAACGTGCTGGTGACCATCCAGGAACGCGAAGGGGATTGCCTGGATACGGTACGGCACCGCCTGCGCGAAGGCAGCGGCCAAGTGCGTTCGCGCCCAGCTGGCTACCTCCTCTACGCCCTGCTCGATGCCGTCGTGGACAGCTACTTCCCCCTGCTTGAGGAGGCAGGCGAGAGGATCGAGGATTTGCAGGAACTGGCCATGCTCGACGCCAGCGAGACGACCCTCGGGTGCATTCACCAGATGCGCCGCGACTTGCTTGAGCTCCGCCGGGCCGTTTGGCCTCTGCGCGACGCGCTCGGCGCCCTGCTGCGGAGTGAGAGTGCCTTCTTTGCCGATGAGACCCGAGTCTATCTGCGGGACTGCTACGACCACGCGGTGCAGGTGTTGGATATCACCGAAACCTATCGCGAGTTGGCGGGAAGCCTGATGGATATCTACCTCTCCAGCCTCAGTAACCGAATGAACGAGGTGATGAAAGTCTTGACCATCATCGCCACCATCTTCATCCCACTGACCTTCATCGCCGGGATCTACGGGATGAATTTCGAGAACATGCCGGAACTGCACTGGGCCTGGGGATACCCCGCCGTCTGGGGACTGATGTTGGTGACGACAGCGGTGATGGTCGTCTACTTCAGGAGAAAGGGCTGGTTGGGCGGCAACTCGCCCAGCAAGAAAGGCGAGCCGCCTTCGCGCCAGCGGTGACCTTCCTACTCTCAACCTGGTATGGGAGAGGCGGGCGAACCCACGACTCCAACCGTCGCGCAGGCTGAAAGTCTGCGACGGGGTCGGGATCGGCTGGTCCGGTAGCGAGGAGCGACTGTGCTCGGCCCTCGCTGGGGGGGCGCCGGGAAGAGGACGACCGGAGCAGGGATGCTCCGGCTACGGAAGAGAGCCAGCCGCCGGAACAGGGGCAAGCGCTCTGCGCAGACTTGGTGTTGGGACGACCAGCTCGACCTAGTAGGGAACCATCAGTCCGAACTTGTCGGCGAGCGCGTTGATCTGCTTCTCGAAGGGCTTCTTCGCCTCCTCGGTTCCCATCAACACACGCTGGCCCACCAGATGGAAGACCTTCTGCGCGGCCCAGTGCTGGGATAGCTCGGGAGAACCGCGCAGACACTCTTTCAGCGGCTTCCGGAACACGAGCTCATAGGGTTCGCCATCGCCCCCGCGCCCGGAGACCCGGACGTTGATGTCCTTCGTGCTGGCTGGGAAGCGTCCGTAGAAGGACAGAGTCTCTTCGCGATAGAGGTGAGGCAACGCCTTGGGGAATGCCTCGCTGGCCAGACCATCGGCAGCCTGGTATTTCACGTTCGCCAGGATCAGTTGGGAGTGGGTGCTGATGTAGTCCACCAACATGGAGCGGAAGCTCTTGAGATCCGCCACGTGCAGGCTGTAGCCTCGGTTGTGGTAGCCGAGGAACTCCAATAGATCCCGGTTGGCCTTCCTGCCTGCGCTGAAGGCATAGAGCGAGACATTGCCGGGATTCATTTCCTTGATGGTGCGGATGAAGGCATCGTCGTCGTAGATGTTCACGGTGGAATTGCCATCGGTCATCAGGAAGACATTCATGGGGCGCCCGTCGGCGGGTTCGCCATTGCTCTTCTGGATATAGGGCGAGATACTACCGAAGACATCGGTCATGCCGCCGCGAGAGAGGCCCTTCACATACGCCTGCGCCTGGGCCATGCTCTCCTTGGAGTAGGGGGTAAATGCGGGGAACAGGGAGCGAGACACCGTCGTGAAGGACACCACATTGAACCGGTCCTTGGGATTCAGATACTCAAGGGCCTCGGTCGTGCTGGCCTTGAACTGGGCCAGCTTCTGGCCCGAAATACTGGTGGAATGGTCGATCACGAAGAGGATGTCCTTGGGCACGTCCCACAGTTCCTCGCTCTTGGGGTTGGCCGCGATATCCGCGCGGTAGTAGCCGCCACCGCCGCGTTCCTCATAGATGGTCAGGCTGACCATGACGTAGGGATCGAGGGCGCGAAACCCGTTCTTCGGGCTGCTCATACCAGGGGGCCGATAGACATTGGCCACATCGCCCTCCAGGCCCTGGAAGGCCGCGCCACCAGCGACGGGAGAGAACCCATCCCTGCCACCAACCAAGCGGCGGCCAAACTCACGCGCAGGCGGGAGATCCCCCGGTTTCAGGCCGCCCGAGCCGGACAGGCCTCGCATGCGCATGCTGAGAGGATAGGTGGTTCCCACCCCGGCCTGGAGCATACCGGGACTCAGCAGACTTGGTACATAGCGCAAGCCGGAGACATTCACCCGGTCGATCTTGGCGGTGAACCGGCGCGGGCGGGCCAACTGCTCGGCGGTCAAGTCAGCCACGGCCACCTCGATGATCTTGGGGCGGGGGGCTGTGGGAGCCTTGGCCTTCTCGGGACGGGGCAGTTTCGGTGCCATGATGGCCCGACCCAGACCAGCCAGCTCAAGCTTGGGCTTGGGGGGAGTAGCCAACTTGGCTTCCCGGAAAACCTCCTTCATCTTTTTGGCGATGCGATCCAGCCGTTCCTGTTCCGCCTTCCTCTCCTCAGGAGTCCTCTGCTTGACCAGCGGCTTGTTCACCATCATGTCGCGCGGATCCCGCAGGATGCGGATGGGCTTCCCGGGCGGCTTTTCCGAGCTGTACGAGACGGCCCGCAGCTCGATCCTGCCAGCCATCTCCCACAACACTAGGTGCAGAAGGAGGGACAAAACGGCCGAAATGACGAGGTAGCCAGTCGTTCTCATGGCACAATACCTACGGTAAGTGAATATCTATGGTATAGACGTTGTAACTTGCCACGTTGTTGGCGCACTGCCAACCAGCCCGAGCTGCTGGAATCCTAGCCGAGAGACTCCTCGATCAGATTGGTGCGCTCCAGACGCCCGTCCAGCCCCAGGCGCAAGCTGGCAATCTCAAAGGGCTGCAAGTGTAGCTTCTCGTCGATTCCCAGACAAGGCGCACGCAGTTGGCAGGTGGCCCCAGCCCCCCCGGCCTCGAAGAGGCGGGCGATCCAGCCGTTGCCGTCCTCCGCCTGCTTCAGGGCCGTGAGCAACGCCGTGCTATCCCCGTCAAGAATCACCGCGGGCGCGGGCGGTGCGCCCTCGCCGTTGGGGAAGAAGGAGAGGGCAAAGGGGGCCTCGTTCGCGGCCAGGGCCTCGCGGTCGATGGTGGCCAGACGCTCGCTGGCCGGCCCACCGGCGAGCCAGAACCGGAAGACTCGCTCTCCTTGGTCGATGCGCGGCAGGAAGCGATCCTGCGGCACCACGGGGCGATCTCCGATGGGGTGTCCGGAATAGGCGGGCGAACGCAGCAGCGTCAAGCGCAGTTCGCCCTCCGCGTAGTCGGCAGCATAGGTTCCTTCGGTGATGCAGGTGAGGGCCTGGTCGCCCTCCTCCGCCACCACGGCGAGCCACTTCTGGGCCACGGCTTCCTGCCCATTGCTGGGCAGCTCCTGCCGACCATAGGCCACCTGGCCGTGCAGCGAGCCGCCAAAGGCGACCGGCACGGAGAGCTTGAGGAGCTTACCCTTCTCATTCCAGAACACTCGCGCCTCGATGCCCACTTCCGTCCCCCGCTTGGGCAGGCGATAGGTGAGCAAGAGCCGGGACACGCCATACTCGAACACGGCCTCGACCACCGTCCGCACGGGGCCATCCTCGATCACCCGCACCGCTGGCGGCACGGCACTGCGCAGACCGCTGACCCGGGCGGCCTCGGCCGGGCTGGCCAGCTCGAAGGCCCCGATCACCTCGCGGAACGAGACCGCGCCCATCTCCCACGGATCGTCGCTGTCGGCAACCACCAACGGGCGCATCGCGCCTGGTTTCAGAATGTCTGCACCACCCGCGCGGAAGCTCTCCAGCAAACCCGTCACCGTGCTGATCTCAGCCTCGATCTCCGTCGTCCGGAAGACGATGCGCTCCCCTGCCGCCCGCAACGCCGGCTTGGGGCGCTCGGGAACGCTGGTCAGCCGGCAGTCAAAACGGTTCATGCCCGGCGCCAGGTCGGCGGCAAAGACCACCCGCTTGCGCCAGTCCAGATTCAGGTTGCTCAGTTCCTTCTCCACCTGCGACGGCAACTCCGCACCGCCCTGGTAGACGGTGGGCAAGGTGAAGGTGGGCTCCCAGTTCTGGTCGGCCAGCTGGAATTCACAGGACACATCGCGCTGCACGGCGTAGGGATGGGGATTGTAGACCAGGATCGGGATCTCGCCCTCGGCCGCCTTGGGCTGGCCGGATGCCAGCGCGAAGAAGGCGCGCGCCTTGAGTCGGGAGAGGATCTCCAGCCCATGGTCCATCAACCGCAGGGCCGCGTCCTCGGCAGGCTGGATGGATGACCCCGGCAGGATATCGTGGAACTCGGCGAACAGCAGGTCGCGCTCCGCCTCGATCATCGGCACCATTGGGTACTCCAGCAAGCCCTGCATATCAGCCGCCGCAAGCATCTTCTCGGTTGCGTAAAGTTCATTCTCTAGTCGGCGGTGCTGCTGCTTGATCCGGATCTGGGAGATGTAGCAGCCAACCGCCCAGGGGTTCATGTCGTGCTCATGTCGGGGCAGTTGGTCGCGGTACTCGGCCACTTGGGCGAAGTAGTCCTCGGGCGTGGAATGGCGGAGCTCGGCGTCCTCGGTTTCCGCGAACAGCTCCTTGAGCTGGCGCAGATCGTCGCGGGACGGACCACCGCCATGGTTGCCCACGCCCCAGAGGAGAATGGTGCATTCCTTGTCCGCGTGGGCATCGATATGGGCGCGCACCTTGTCGGCGGCCTTCCCCAACGGGGAGTTGTACCAAGACAGCGGGCGGGAAGCCATGATCTCCGAGCCGTCGTATCCAACCCAGATGAACTCGTGCCCCGGATAGGGCGGCTCGGGGGTGCCGGGACGACAGAACACGTAGGAGTCGTAACCGCCCTTGGCCATGATCTGCACCAGACCCCGCGTGTGGCCGAAGGGGTCGAAGTTGATCGCGGTGGTTGGGCGCGACCCAAACTTCTCGTCGAAGTAGCGCCGGCCCGCCAGGATCTGCCGCACGAAAGACTCGCCGGAGGGCATATTGCAGTCCGGTTGCACGAACCACCCCCCCATGATGTGCCACTTCCCCTCGCGGACCAGCCGCTGAATCCGGGCGAACAAGGCAGGCTCGTACTCCTCCACCCACTCGTATAGAATCACTTCGTTGTGATTGAACACAAACGTGCCGAATTCCTCGCACAGATCGGCGGCCGTGCGGAAGGTGGAAATCGCCTCCGCCGCGCCCTCTTCCCACTCCCACAGCCAGATGGGATCGAGATGGGCTTGGCAGACTAGATGGATGACTGGTTTCGTCATGGAGAAGCTCCTCGCGTCGGGTTGGGCGGACACACTGCGAAGGTATTGCCGCGCGACGAGGGATCAAGGAACGGAACCCCAAGTTTGGGTTGTCTCCCTCACGCGTCTAGATTGCGGCATTCCACACACTTCCCCTCGGAGCACACACCATGAAGCGATTCCTCCTCTCCCTCACCTTCCTTCTTGCAGCTGGTGCGACCGTCGCTCAAGAAAACCCGCAACTAGCCGAGGAAGTGAAGCGCTGCGAGCAGCGCATCAAGAGCTACCGGTCGCTCCCAAAGAATCTGTCTTCGCGCGCCCTCTTCACCTGTGCCTTTGTCTTCGCCGAAGCCGGCGTGAACCCGGAGGGCATCGAGTTCGCCCTGGACACCGGGGCCCGCATGCAGGACCGGGACAAGGCCAGCCGAGGCTACGGCAACCTGCGCTGGGACTGGGAAGACGGCGCGGTGCTGGACTACAACGCGGTCGAGTTCTGCATGCAATACGGTGCCCTTCTGCGCCTGCGCCACTGGGACAAGCTCACGCCCAAGGCCAAGGAAACGCTCACCGAGATCTTCGAATACGCCATCGAGGGCTGCATGCGCCATCGCGTCCCCGAGAGTTACACCAACATTGCCCTGATGAACGCCGAGAATCTGATTCTGCTCGGCGAGATCCTGGGTCGCGACGATGTCCTCAAGGAAGGCAAGGCCCGGCTGAACGAGATCTGCAACTACACCTTTGAGTGCGGCATCCACGAGTACGACAGCCCCACCTACTACGGGGTGGATATCGAGTGCCTGATGATCATCCACGAGTTCGCCGAGGACACCGAGGCGAGGCAACAAGCCAAGGTGCTTCTCGACCTCTTCTGGACCGACCTCGCGGCCAACTGGTACGCGCCCGCTGCCAAGCTCAGCGGGGCGCGCTCGCGCGACTACAACTACCTGCGCGGCACGGGCCTGCTCGACAACTATGTGCGGATGGCTGGCTGGCTGCCCGAGGACACCCCGCGCACGTCCCTCCCCTTGGTCGCGCTGCTCACCGGCCATCGGCCCGACGCCCGGTTCCAGACGCTGTGCGAGACCGTCTATCCGCGGCTCGTGGAACAGCGCTACGGGTCGAGCCCGCTGGACGTGCGCACCAACTATGTGACCAAGGGCATCGCCCTCAGTGCTGCCGGGACCAACTACGGCTCCATGGACCTGCCCCTCAGCATCGACTTCGCCAGCGAAGACCGCCAGGCCATTCGCGGCTACTTCATCCCCGACGCGCGGCGCGATCCCTACGGCAAGAAGCGCATTCCGGCGGGTGGCGGGCATGAGAAGACCCTTCACCTCAAGCCCTTCTGGGCGGCAACCCAACGGCGGGTGGATGCCCTCGGCATGGTCGTCTATCGCGACCACGACTATCCGCCGGCACCCGCGTCGCTGGAGTCCCACTTTGTCTTCCCCGTGGCCCTGGACGAAATCCGGGTCGGCGAGGACATCATCCAGCTTATCGAAGGCGAATCACTGCTCCGCGTGCTCAAACCAAACGAAGCCGTGTTCCTGCGCCAAGGGCAAGCCGTCGCCGGTATCCGCGTGCCCTGGACCCGAGGGATGGACGGCAGTCGCTCGCCAGTGGCCCTGGTCTACGACGGCAATTCCCACGGGGCCGCCCGGATCACGGTCGGGCACCACAGCTTCTGGGGTCTCGGCGGCACCGAAGCCAAGTCGGGCGCCGCCTTCTGGCTCCGCGTCGGCGACGAGCTCGGCGATGCCGCCTACGCCACCTGGCGCGCCGCCTTCACCGCCAGCGTGGCCGAAGCGACCCAGGACGAAACCACTGTCACCATACGCGTGGTTGGCGCCGATGGTCCGCTCGCCCTGAGCACTGCCGCCCCCTACGCCGGCTGCATGGCGGTGGAACCAGACCCGCACAAGTACATCCTGGCCATCAACGGCGAGGACCATGGACGCAAGCTGCTCGCCGCCCTCCCCGGCGTCCGCCAACGGCGCGAGAAACTGTCTGGAGCCAAACCCATCACCGTCGCTGCCAAAGGCAACACGCTATGGGAGGCCGAGGCCGGCGTGAACAGCGGCGGCATGCGCGTGGACAAGGACAACGACGCCTTTGGCGGCCAGTTCGTCTGGACCCCCGGCAGACCCGGTGAACGGGGCGGCCGCAAGAATGCTCGGCTGACCTGCAAGCTCAGTATCACCCAAACCGGGACCTACTACCTCTGGGGACGAGTGCTGGCCGCCACCCAAGACGACGATTCCTTCTTCGTCACCATCGCCTCCCCCACCTCCGAACCCATCCGCCGCGCCGACTGGCATATCGGCACCCACGACGAGTGGGAATGGACCCCTCTCGGCCTCAACCGCGACCCCGGCCCCACGCCGCTCCAGCTGCCCAAGGGCGAGTACCGCTTCGACCTCAGTTGCCGCGAAGACGGGTCCAAGATCGACCAGATCCTCATCACCACCGACCCCGCATACCAGCCGTAGGCAAGACGTGTCAACAGTCGGTCGGCTACGGCATTCATGCGGCCTGCGGCCGCTACATCAAGTACCGCAGCCGATCACGGCCTCGGCTGCGCTTGACCTTGTCCTCAACCAAGGAAACCAAGGCGTCGAATCCGTACATCGTCTTGATGCGATGGGTAAGGTGGGCGCGTTCGCGGCGGATCTGGTCGGACTGCCAGAACGCCGCCGTGAGAGGATCGTGCTCGGTCGGGGTCTCGGGCCCAAGCTCACCGGCCGCATCCGGCACAGTCCGCCACAGCCGCACGTGCTGGCGCTGTGCAGCCAATCCCATGGCGGCCAGTTCGGGGTACCCATATCGTGCCAGCTCGGCGAGCCCAGCCGCATGGTTGATGACATGCCAGAGCCCCCCGAAGCCGGACCGGTTCTTCGCCGCATGCTGGATCAGGTCATCGATCACGGTGTTCGCCATCGTCGCCAGGTCGGGGAACGGTGGCAGGGCGTCGTCATCGGGTAGAAGGATGTCCCGCCCGGCGATCCGCCCCTTCTCCTTGCCGTAGTAGCCGCTGCCGGGCGAGCCCCCATCGAAGCTGGCCACCAGGGCGCGGATGCCATCGATCACGGCAGGGATGGCCAACTCTGGATGGCTCCTTAACGCGCGGATCGCGATCGAGGCGAAGATCACATTGTGCCCCGACTGTCGGGTTCGGTTGATGTTGCCGGCCAAGGCCTCTGCAATACCATCGATCCGGGAGCCATCGAGCGATTCCGTGGCGAACGGTTCGAACATCTCTGGGGCGCTGAGCGTCGCGCCCTCCCTTGGACCGAACACCGAACCGCCCTGGACAATCCGCTCCAGTTCCCCTTCGATCCCCCCGCAGACCGCATCATCGAGATCTGGATGTTGCTCCGAGATGAAACTGCCAGCCACCACGGCAGCGCCGAGATGCCCGGACATTGGGCTCACGAGATGGGCGCGGGCCATCGCGTTCAGTCCCTTGGCGAGGTAGCCAGAATCGATCATTGCCGGATTCTCCGTATTGTGGGGGAAATGACAAAGCAACTCACGACGCCCGTCAGTCTGCCGCCCGGTCGCTCCTCTGGCGACGAGGCAGGCAGGACAGGGAAGGCAGACATCGGGCGAGTCAGATCGCGTCAAGGGCCGCCCCTCTACCCCACCCAAATGGGGCTGGACCAGGCGCGTTGGCCGTTGCGTTGGGTCACTCGGACGCGGTACCAGAGGCCGTCGCCGACGGGGGCATCGTCCTCGATCTCGACCTGGGCGGTGGTGCCGGCTTCGGGGATGGCGCGGTGGATCTTGAGTTTGGGAGACATGTGGTAGTACATGTCCTTCCGGTCGGTCGGCCCGGCCACCACGCCGGTGAGCTGCTTCACCCGCTCGTGCGTTTCCTCGGGGTACCAGACCAAGCGCCCGGCGGCCATGAATTCAGCCAACGGGCCGGTCTCGGTCTTGCCATTGCCGGTGATCGTCAGCTCGGCGGCCGGGTCCGCCAGCAGCTCCAGAATCACCCCGTTCTGGTTGGGCTTGGCCCCAACCACTTGCTCCGCCTTGAAGGAAAGCTGCGCCGTGTCGCCGGAGAGCACCGGCACGCCCTGACCACGGGTCCGCCAACAAGGGCTCCAATCCAGGAACTGGCCCGAGGAGAGGCGCAGGTCGAGATCCCACGCCATGTCCGGCCAGGGGAGTTCGCCAACCAACGGTCCCCAACCGGCCTCCAGGCGCAGCTTCATCCGCGCTGGGGCCCCACCTGCGGGTGGGCACCACGTGCCTTGATGGCAGTGCGTGTGGATCACCTCTTCGTTGCGCAGGATCTCGATCCGGTCGATGGCATCGAGAGCCGTCACGGCAACTGCCAGGCGACGCTTGGGGGTCGCGGCGATGGTGCTGCCCATGGGCGATTCGTTGCACGTGAAGCGCAGGTCGATCCGGTCGCCGCTGACGCCGTAGACCCGCCGCGCCTTGAAGGCCTCCCAGAGGCTTTCGCGGGTGAGATCGGGGGCGATGCAACCCATCAGGCCATGGCCCCAATGGCCCGGCATATTGGTCCAGTTGTCGGTGGAGCAGATGGCTCCCAGATGCAGCCCCCTCTTGAGGGCAGCCTGGTAGGTCCCAGCGGTCGTGCTCGGCCCCATGTGGGGATTGCCGTACATGCCGGGGTCGCCTTCGTCGGTCTCTGAGCAACCATGGACCGAGAGGATTTCGCTGAATGGCGAGAGGTCCGTGTCGCACATGCGCCAACGGGGTGCCCGCATGCCAGGCAAGTAGGCCGTGTGGTGGGGAATGGCCAGCGCCCCATGCTCACGCACGAATCCATAGAGCTCCGGCAGCGAGGTCGGAGTGAAGATATCCGTTCCCTCCTGGGGGAAGATGACGTTGTGGTCGCCCCAGGTGGCATCGCCTTGCCACTCGTAGCCGGGGAAGGTCACGAACTCGCCGGGAGTGTGCTGAAGGCGCAGAATCTCGACGAACTCCGCCCACTCACGAGTCAGTTCCCGCGCAGGCTTGAGCCACTCGATGCGCACGCCCTGCCAGTCCCCGCCCGAGCCGCTCGCCTCGTAGGCATGCCCGATGGCCGGACCGGTCGCGGCCCCCACCGCCGCCTCGTCCTTGAGCCCATATTGGGTGAAGACGGCCGTGTAGTAGGCCCCCGTGTAGAAGTCCAGGTGCGTCCGGGCAAAGTCCAGGACTTCGTCCAGAGGCGGGTCTTGCTTGCAGTGCTGGTAGGTATTGTGGTGGGTGTCGCCCCAGTAGACATTCATCGGTCGTGGTCTCCAAAGTGTGGTGGATGCCGTCCCATCTACCACGCTACCCCATGGGCGAGACGAGGTCAACTTGGAGGAGAGGGAATGGGGGAAGGGAATGGGGGAATGATGGAATACTGGAATGCCGAAGGCCCTGAGCAGAGCCGAAGGGGGGGAATGCCGAAGGCCCTGTGTTCCGCTTCCCCCATTCCCATTCCCCCATTCCACTCCCCATTGGGAGTTGGGCGTTCGATGTTGGGCGTTCCCTCTCCCCCATTCCACCCCCCTCGCCGCGCCGAACTGTCGAGGCACGCTATAGTTCGCGTTCCGCCTTCGTGGCGGCAGGACATTCCCCCCGAACGCACCAGGATTCCGACCATGCCACAAGATGCCGTCTACATCAGCACCCGCGGGCAGACCGAGCCTGTCTCCTTCCAGGATGCAGTTCTGATGGGACTCGCCACCGACGGGGGCCTCCTGCTGCCGCGCGAGATTCCCGACCTCTCAGACGAACTGGACCGACTCGCCGCCCTGCCCTACCCGGCGTTGGCTACCGCAGTCATGCTGCCGTTCGTGGGCGGGTCGCTGACCGAAGAGGAACTCGCGGATCTGACCCAACGCAGCTACGCCACCTTCCGGCACCCGGAGATAACGCCGCTTGTGGAAGCCGGGCCCGTGCATATCATGGAGCTGTTCCACGGGCCGACCCTGGCCTTCAAGGATGTGGCCCTGCAATTCCTGGGCAATCTCTTCGAGCACATCCTCGGGAAGACCGGCCAGAAGCTGAACATCCTGGGCGCAACCAGCGGCGACACCGGCAGCGCCGCCATTGCCGGCGTGCGGGGTCACCACGGCATCCACATCTTCGTCATGCATCCCGACGGTAAAGTGAGCCCCCTGCAAGAGCGCCAGATGACCTCCGTGCTGGACGCCAACGTCCACAACATCGCCATCGAGGGCACCTTCGACGATGGGCAGCGAGTGCTCAAGGAAGTCTTCAACGACCTCTCCTTCAAGAGTGACTACACCCTCGGCGCCGTGAACTCGGTGAACTGGGCCCGGGTGCTGGCCCAAGTCGTCTACTACTTCCATGCTGCTTTCCGTCTGCGGGCATCCACGGGCTGCGCCAGGATCCAGGTCAGCGTCCCCACCGGCAACTTCGGCGACATCTTCGCGGGCTATGTGGCCATGCGCATGGGAGCACCCATTTCGCGCCTCATCCTCGCCACCAACGAGAACGACATCCTCTCCCGCTTCTTCAACACCGGCGTCTACGCACGCAGCGAAGTCTTCGCCACCAGCAGTCCCTCCATGGACATCCAGGTGGCCAGCAACTTCGAGCGCTACCTCTACTACCGGGTCGATGAAGACGCGACCCGCATGCGCGAGCTGATGGGCGGGTTTGCCCAGACCGGCCAGATTGCCCTGGAGGGTGACGAGCCCCGCATCATCGCCGGTGCCGGCAACCAAGCACAGACCCTCGCCACCATCGCCACCTACTATCGCGAATACGGCTACCTGCTCGACCCACACACTGCGGTCGGTGTCGCGGTAGGCGAGCGCTTCCTCGATCCAGAGACCCCCACCGTCTGCCTGGCCACGGCCCACCCCGCCAAGTTCCCGGACACCATCCGGGAGGCCGTCGGCGAAGACGTGGCCCACCACCCCATCCTCGACGCCCTGGCCGACCTCCCGACCCGGTGCACCACCCTCCCCGCCACCAAGGACGCGATTCAGCAGTTCATGCGCAACCAACTGGATGCCACGACGACGGACTGACCGTCTCGCCCCCCTGCCTACCGGCCCTCCGGCAACCGATCCTGCTCGGACGGCTCGGAGAGTCCATACTGTCCATCGTCCATGTTGTCCATGTGGTCCATGTCGTCCATTCGGTGGCACGCGAAGTACCCCCAGGCATGCTACTGTGCGGGCATGCAACCTGTCCAGCGCACCCGCCGACGGAGCCCCCATGAGACGCGAATACCTTCTGGCCATCGACCAGGGCACCACCAGTAGCCGCGCCATCGTCTTCGATACAGACATGCGGATCGTGAGTCTTGCCCAGGAGGAGTTCCCGCAGCTCTATCCTGCGGATGGCTGGGTGGAACACGATCCCAATGCCATCTGGTCGACCACCCTCCGCACGGCCAGACGCGCCTTTGCCGAGGCGGAAGCCAAAGGCGGCCAAGTCGCTGCCATCGGCATCACCAACCAACGGGAAACGACGGTGCTGTGGGAGCGGGAGAGCGGCAAGCCCATCCACAACGCCATCGTCTGGCAGGACAGACGCACGGCGGACACATGCAAGAGGCTTGCCGAAAACAACCTGGGTGAGGAGGTGCAACAACGAACAGGCCTGTTGCTCGACCCCTATTTCTCCGCCACGAAAATCGCCTGGTTGCTGGACCATGTGGCGGGGGCCCGCAAGCTGGCAGAAGACGGGAAACTGGCCTTCGGGACCATCGATAGCTTCCTGATCTCGCGCCTCACGGGCAACCAGGTCCACGCCACCGATGTCACCAACGCCTCGCGCACGAGCCTCTTCAACATCAGGAACGAATCCTGGGACGAAGAGCTGCTGCGCATCTTCCATGTGCCGCCGGGAGTCTTGCCCCAGGTGCTGGACTGCGCCGCCGACTTCGGGCAGACCGTACCCGAGCTCTTTGGCCGCCCGATTCCCATCCTCGGCGTCGCCGGCGACCAGCAGGCTGCCCTGATCGGGCAATGCTGCTTCACCCCAGGCGCGATCAAGAGCACCTATGGCACCGGCTGTTTCGTGCTGATGAATACCGGTTCCCGGGCCATGCTCTCCAAGAACCGCCTGCTTTCCACAATCGCCTATCGCGTCAGCGGGAAGACGACCTACGCCCTGGAGGGATCCATCTTCAC
>JABGQJ010001169.1 GCA_018648945.1 Victivallales bacterium | reverse complement strand
GAACGGCGACTTCGAGGAGGCCGGAGCGGATGGCCGGATTCCCGGCTGGAACTGCGTTCTGGATCAGCGCTTCACCACTGTTTCCAGGGGCAAGGCCGGGGTCGTCGAGAACCCCGCCCGGGCTGTCTCCGGCAAGCGCATGGCGCGGACCTCGCACGACCATCGCGTGACGCAGAAACTCAAGCTGACCAAGGGACAGAAGGTCACGGTGCGCTTCAAGGCGCGCGGTGTCCTGCCACCCGCCCAGCAGTAGCCGGGCAGGGCAGCCGTGTCTTAGGGGGCCTTGTGCGAGATGCGGACCCCGCCTGGCAGCAGTTGCCTGAGCTTGGCCACTCCGGCCTTGCTCACCAGCGTGCCAGCGAGGCTGAGAACCTGAAGCTTCTTCAGGCTCTTCAGTTGGGTCACGCCTACATCGGTCACCTGTGGCCTGGGGAGCGACGGCGAACACGAGTTATCCCCGCGCTGCTGGGCAGCACAGTCCACCCCGCTCCCCCAGAAACGCCAGACCTAGCCGACGCCAGACAGGTCGCCGCTACGCTTCCTCACCTTCGCCTTCTTGGGCGGCATGAGGAACCGATATCCGGACTTCCCGTGTTCCTTCCACTCGTACCGCGTCTCACAGGTTCGGCAATGGATGTTGTCGTTGTCCGGGTCGCAGCCCTGCATGAGACTGCCGCAGACCTTACACCACGCCCGCATAGAGATCACAGTGTGGGAACCAGCTCCCTCCGTATCGACTTCCGGGTCTTCGCGCATCCCGGAGAAGTCGTCGAAGACAGTCCCGCACTCATCGCAGACAAAGACCCCCCTCGTGTCTGGCTTCCGCCGTTCGTGAGACCGGAAGTAGGCCAGGATCTTCTTTTGAAGGCCCTCGGACAGTTGGTCCCACATCTTCATGTCCGTGCTCCCGCAGAACTGACACATCAGCGACGACTGCATCAGGAACCGGCAGAACCGTTTCACAAGGCGAATCACATACCATCCGCCAGCTAGAAGAGCCAAGACGATGAGAACACGAAGCATATCCCCCCCCAAAACCATTGCCTAGATGTGAACTGTGGTGGCAACCTTACTGCTGAACCTTCCCGACCTCGGCGGCGAGCGAGTTTTTTACTGTAGGCCGCGTCAGCCATCCTGGCAAGCTCGACCATGATCGTGGACTCTGGCATACCGACGCATACCGCAGTCGTGAAGGGGGGCGGGCTTCGCCGCGGAGCGCGGAATGGGCGACGGGGGACCTCCCCGACCCAGATGGGACCTGGGAAATGGGCCCGGCCTAGCAGGCCAGGACCGTGGTCAATCAGGGGGCCAGTTTCGCGTAGACGGTGCCTTGGCTTGAGACCGGAACGCTACCGGGAGTCTTTGTGGCGGCCTGGCTGACGCGTAGCGCATTGTCCGCTCGGGTGACCACGCAATGCTGACCAGGGGTGAAGCCGATCAGCAGAACCCGCCGACAGTTGACCTCGGGGAAGAGCGCGTCCTCGAATGGCTGTTCCGTGCGCCGGATGATGACCAGCGTGCTCTCCTGGCCGTCGTTGTCCTGGATCAGGACACTGTCGAAGGAGTCCGACCCATGATACTGCGTGCGGACAGGCAGGAACTCGTCGGTGCCATCAGTGACGGAGAGCACATTCAGGAACCGGTCGTCCAGCCGGGCGGCTCCTGGGCTCACCTCCACCCGCCAGGCACCGATTTCGCGGGACATCCCCTTCTCGCGGTCGATGGCCTTCACCTGGGAATCATCTGGGAACTTCGCGGCGAACTCCTCGCGATAGTTGCGCGGCTTGCCCGTGCCGTCGTCCGCCACGTAGAACTCCTGGTCGTTTTGGATGCCGCCAATCGCCCGAACCGTCGCATCTGCGGGCAGAATCACCTGGTTGTGGAGTCGCCCGGTCTTGGCGGAGTCCAAGCCATCGCTGGCCTCGATGCGGACCATGCGGTCGTTGATCACAGGCTTGCCGATCGAGTGCAGCAGGTAGGTCTTCTTGAACGACGCGTTCTTCGACACGACTCGGTCGTAGACCAAGATGACGGGATGGTCGTAGCTGTGGCGGC
>JABGQJ010001168.1 GCA_018648945.1 Victivallales bacterium | reverse complement strand
TAGATACCGTTCTTGGCAAAGGCGGCGACGAGGTGGTCGAGCCGCTTGAGCTGGTCTTCGCTGAGAGTTCCGGTCTTGGCGTCTTCCCAGATGCTGCTCTTGCGCGTGAAATCCATGAAATGCAGGCGTACACAGTTGAACCCCCACTGGCGCAGACGCAGGGCCAGGCGGTCGGCGGTCTCGGGCTCCATGAAGCAACTGTCGCCGGTGATGTTCGTGCCGATCAGTCGGACCCGTTGGCCTCGGCCATCCGCAAAATGGCCGTCCTTCACCTGCAGGAAGCCGCTCCCTCCCGCTGGCTCGGTGGTCAGTCCGGAGAGATCCACCGGTGTACCCGAGGGCGCCTCCAGTCCCGGCATGTCAAAAGCAAACCAGCCCGGCGTGTTCTCGTTCACCTGGCCGAGCGCCGTGGACAAGGAGAATAGGGCAGCAAAGGCGGCAAGGTGTCGCATGGCACTCTCCAGGGATGCGAGTGGGCAGGCGACCTAGTCCGTCAACCACTCGTCGAGATGCTCGCGGACGAAGTCGTCGTCGTTGAGATGGGGGTAGTTGGCGTACATTCGGTCGATCTCTTCGCTTTGCCCCGGAGACAGGATCTCCTTGGGATTGAGGCAGTAGGTTCCCGGCATGAGGCCCTGGCGGCGGAGCACTTCGTGGATGCCGGGAATGCAGCCTGCGAAGCCATGCGCCGGATCGAAGAAGGCGGCGTTGGTATCGGTGACTTCCACGCCAAGGGTGAGGATCTCTTGCGGAATCGGCTTGTCGTCGGCGATCAGCTCGCGCAGTTGGTCTAGCTGTTCGACCGCGCGACGGGTCCAGACGCACCAGTGCCCGAGCAGGCCGCCCTTGATGCGGACAGTCTTGACTCCGCTGCTAGTGTGAATGCGGTAGGGGGTGATGAGGTCGAGGACGATGTTGTCGTCGTTGCCCGTGTAGAGCGTGACCTCGTTCTCTCGCCCGGCCTCGCAGACGCCGCGGACCACATCCAGGGTCTGGTAGCGATTGAAGGGGGCCATCTTGATGGCGATGACGTTCTCGATCTCGGCGAAGCGCTTCCAGAAGGTGAAGGGAAGAATGCGCCCGCCCACGGCCGGTTGCAGGTAGAAGCCGACCACCGGGATGATCTCGGCGATGGCTCGGCAATGGTCGATCATCGCGTCGTCGTCGGCATCCCTGAGCGCACCTAGGCTGAGCAGCACGGCATGGTAGCCAGCGCTGACGGCGAATTCGGCCTCGGCCACGGCTTGGGCAGTCTGGCCACAAACACCGGCCACCTTGAAGCAGGGCTTGCCCGACTTGGCGGCGGACTCGTCCATGGTCTCCGCTGCCAGTTCCAGCACGGGCTTGAACAGGGCTACATCGGGATCACGGATCTCGAACTGGGTGCTGTGCACGCCCACGGCGATGCCGCCCGCCCCCGCCGCGAGATAGTAGCGGGTCAGCGCCCGTTGATGGCGCTCGGAGAGCTTGCGGTCGGGCGTGAGCGCCAGGGGATGGGCCGGGATGACCGTGCCCGCGCGGACCAGGTCCAGAACTGGTTGGGGGATGTCGGAAATGTTCATAGTTGCTGCCGTGTGGTTGGCCTATGGGTGGTTTTGTCATGACCGACCAAAACTATAGGGTCGCCGAGCGGACTCCGCACCCCATCGCCGCCAGGTTCCTTGGAGAAAGGGGGAGAGGGGGGAGGATTGGTGATTGGGGATTTCTGATTTGCGATTGGGGGAGGGGGAAGGGGGGAGTAGACGCAGTGAGTGGCTAGTACCTGCCGGGGAGATTGACGGCGCGGACGGTGCGGGTGCGTTCTTCGCCTTCGTCGGGGAGGATGCCTTTCTGCCAGAGCTTGGCGCGGTAGAGGAACTCGCCGCCGGTGGGGAGGCAGGGGAGGGGATCGACAGTACTGCTTTGGGAGAAGCCGGTGCGGACGGGGGCGGGAGTGCTGTCGCCAGATTCGTGGCAACCGACGCAACTGCGGGCTTCGCTAGGACGGGCGTACATCCAGACGAGCTGGTTGCCCACCACGCGCCGGTCGCTGTCGAGGACCTGGCAGTGGACGAGA
>JABGQJ010001167.1 GCA_018648945.1 Victivallales bacterium | reverse complement strand
TCTCGATTTCCGTGGCACCTACACCAAGCATGGAATCAATGCGGTGTTCCTGGAGGCCTACTGGAACAATGGCTCACCGGTCACCCAGTCACGCTGGTACGACAACTTCGTCATCGCCACCAAGCCGATTGGCCCCGTGGTCTGCCCAGCCAACCCCACTGTCGTCAAGACACCCTACCGTGGCACCGGCAAACCAGGCGACTGGCAGATGGAGGTGGCGGCAGACTGCGACGGCGAGGAAACTGTGTACCGATCCAAGCGCTTGCCGCCGGCCGGCCGCGCCACCATCAACACCGCGAACGGCAAGTTTATGGGTGGTCTGGCAACCAGGGATTCCCTCGTCGCCGGGGAGACCTACTTCCTCCGCGTGCGCCAAGCCAACGCAGATGGCGAGCTCTCCGGCTGGAGCCGGTGGCACCAGGGCTTCCGGGTGGAATAGGCCAACGCGAGGCTCACTCCTCGCCCACAAACTCGCCGTTGGGCGACAAGACGAAGTCCACGCCGATTTCTCCCCCATAGATCGGCAACCACCTGAGGATCGGGATGTGCCAGAACACGGTCTTCTGGGGAGATTCGCAGATGGTGCCAAGCACCCGCACATCCCCTCCCTTCCGCCCATCCCAGAACACCTGAATCTCGAACTGATAGCGAACCCCGCTCGCTCCATCCGCCTCCCCCGTCTCGGGCTCTTGACCAATCAGGGCCACAAGCTCGGCATGGGTCCTCTCCCGATACGGGCTCACCTTCGCTCTGGCGATCGGCTCTGCTTCCCGTCTATCCATCATTCCCCCGTCCGTGTGTTCCGTGTATTCCGTGGTTCTCTCTACCGCCACTCGTGCTTGGGATAGCGCCGGGCGAGTTCCTGCTTGACCTGGGGATAGAGCTCGCGCCAGAAACGTGCCAGGCTGTCGGTGATCTGCACGGTGCGCATGTTCGGGGCCAGAATCTCCAACAGTAGCGGCACGCGGCCGCCGGCGACGGTGGGCGTGCCCTTCACCCCGTAGAAGTCCTGGATGCGGGCCTTGCCGAGGGGCGCCTGCTCCAGGGAGTAGCGGATCTTCATGCGCCGCCCGCTAGGCAGCTGGATGAATGGCGGGGCCATCTTCTCGACAAACTGGATATCGTCCCAGGCCAAGGCGTGTCGCACGGGGTCAAGACAGGAGCGCGTGCGGATGTCCTTGTACCTCGTGGCCCCGGCGCAGATCTCGCGAATGATGACCGCCCGATCTGTGTCGTCGTATTCGGTTAGACCCCGTTCGGGGAACACGGACGCCACCCATCGCGTCCGCTGAATCCACGCCTCCACGTCCTTGTCCCAACCCTCCAGCCGCAGCTTCCCGGCCAACACCCGCTCCGCCAGCATCTCTGCCGCCTGCTCGCCCGGCACATCGGTCGATTCGCTCTCCTCCAGCAGCACCCCCAGACAGGCAAGCCGTCGCCGATGCAGCACCTGCTTCCGGCGTTCGTCCCAAACCACTTCATCCAAGTCTTCCCAATCGTCGGGGAAGTCCTCCAGCAACCATTCCTCACGGACCCCACAGGCGAGGGACAAAATGGTCTTTGCCCCCTTGCCCTGGCGACTTGTTTCGCGAATCTCGGTGGTCACCAGCAGGGCCTCGTCATAGGCCACGCTTTCCTTCGCCAGCTCCCCGCGCCGCCCCTCCCGCAGATCGCACAGCAACGTGCCCTTGTCCCGCCGCCGGGCCAGACGATCCGGGAAGGCCCGCAACAGACAGCGGGACAGCCCCACCCCGCTCTCCATCCCGGTCAGGAAGTCGGCCCGTCGGGCAAAGGACTGGAAGTGATCGGCGGCCCGCCAGATCTGGCGGCAGGCATTGCCATGCAGCCCCAGTCGCTCGCAGGCATCTCGCTCGAAGCGCCTGCGCTTGGCCTCGTGCAGCAACGGGATGAGCCGCGCAAAGTCGGAAGCAGGCTGATCGCCGAATTCCACGGCATCCTCCCGCGCCAGCCGCCGTTTCTCCTTGAGCGTGCCGGTCGTGGGCGGTCGTTCGGAGAGAATCGCCGCCGCCAGGACCGCCTCAGCCAGACACCCCGCT
>JABGQJ010001166.1 GCA_018648945.1 Victivallales bacterium | reverse complement strand
TGTCTGGCACCACACCTACGCCGACGGCAAGCCCGGCTGGCGCAAGGCCGCCTACGCGAAGTTCCCCCTGAAGGCCGGGCAGCGCTACCGGCTCGAGGTGGACATCAAACGCGCGGGTGCCGGAGCCCAGCTCACGCTCCGGGTAGGCGACCACGAGTTCGGCTACTTCGACCCGGTCCTGCCCAAGACCTTCCAGGTGGGCATCACCGGTTGCGAAGGCGTGAACCGCTTCTACGACTTTACCGTGAGACCAAGGAAGTAGGGGCTGACACAACCGCTATTTGAACAAGCCCTTCACGCCCTCTTTGACGCCAGTGCCCAGGTCCTTGACCGCACCGCCAGCGCCCTTCAGCCCACCAAGCACACCGGTCACTGCATCCTTCCCGATGCTGATCACGCTGCCGAGTACCTCCTTCAGCACGTCGGAGACCACCTCATAGGTGCTCTTCGTCCCCTCGGCACCAATGTTCGTCTGGTGGATGTCCGGCAAGGAGACGGGAACACCCGTGCCGATGCCCTTCAGGCTCACCGCCAAGGTGATCTTCCCATCCTTGACCAACAGGTCGTTGATCTGCAGTTTCTTGGCGTCCTTGACCTCTTCCGGTTGCTCCTCCTCGTCGCTGGCGAACTGCGCGGCGAATTCCTCCACGTTCTTCTGGATCTGTCCCACGTTCGTGCCGCCGGTCAATGCCGCCTCATACCGGATGGCCGGGGCATCGATATACACCTCCTCCACGATAATGCGGTCCGAGAACAGGCTCTTGGGCTGGACCCTGACCCGTACCTCGCCAAGACTGAAGGCATCACTGTCGCTGAACCCCTCGGGATTCTTCACGACCAGATTCCGGATCACCACTTTGCCGCTGAAGGGCGATACACTGATATCGCCCACCGTGACGTCACACTTCGTCACCTTCGGCCCCACCGTCTCCACCCCCGCCTTGATGATCCGCCCCATCGAGATGTAGAGAGCGGCGACTCCGACGACGACCAGAACCACCAGAATGACGAAGAGGAAGAGCAGCTTTTTCATGATAGTCCCTGGGAATCCATGGGTGTACTGTGCAGTGGGAGCGATTTCTCGACCTGTCTAGTGCTGGGGGGAATCTACTGCCTGCACAGACCATCGGCAACGCCATTCGTTCCTGCCGGGGGGCCAATCGCCCTTGCGTTCAGGCCAATCTGAGGCTTTCTTACAGCCCCGTGACTTTGCGCCGCGACCATTCATTGCCCTGGAGAATATCCCCCGATGAAGAGAACGCTCTCCCTCCTGGTCCTTACCATGGCTGGCCTTGCCGCTGCCGCGCCAACCGCCGACTTCTTCGTTTCCCCAGCTGGGGACGATGGCGCGGCGGGAAGCCACACTCAGCCCTTTGCGACCATCGCTCGCGCCCAACAGGCCGTGCGAGCCCTGCAACAGACGAAAACCGGCCCCATCGCCGTCCTTCTGCGAGGGGGAGTCTACCCCATCAGCGAAGCGCTCAACTTCACCCCCGCTGACTCCGGCACCACCGACGCTCCCATCACCTGGGCCGCCTACCCCGGCGAGCGCCCGGTCATCAGCGGCGGCCGCGTGCTCACCGGCTGGCAGCAGACCGAGGATGGTCTCTGGGCCCTGGAAATCCCCGAGGTGAAAGCGGGTGACTGGTTCTTCTGGCAGCTCTTCCAGGACGAGCAGCGGCTCCGGCGCTGCCGCGAGCCCGACGAGGGCTACTACCGCAGCGAGGGCCCTCTCGCTCCCCGCCCCAAGCGCGGCAGCAAGGAATGGAGTAGCCCCGAGTGCCGCATCGGCTTCTTCTTCAAGGAAGGCGATGTGAGTGCCTGGGACGACCTCACCAGCGGCTCCGCCGTGGTCTTCCAATCCTGGACCGCCTCGGTCCACTGGCTCGCCTCCATCGACGAAGCCAAGAAGCAGATGCGTTTCACCAAGGGCAGCGGCTGGCCCATGGGGTATTGGGAGAAGAACCAGCGCTACTACATCGAGAACGTCCGCGCCGCCCTCGACGAGCCCGGGGAATGGTACCTGAACCGCGAGACCGGCCTCTGCCTCTACAAGCCC
>JABGQJ010001165.1 GCA_018648945.1 Victivallales bacterium | reverse complement strand
AGCCGGCTACCAATGCATGATCGGCGAGCATGACCACACCGTCCTCTTCGCGTGGCATCCCGACAAGTAGGGCCGTTCCTGGCTGAGAGCACGATGCACCCTTCACTTCCCGGTGCCGTCTTCCCGGGGGAAGGGGACCAAAGGGACCAAAGGGACGGGGAAGTCACATGCAGGCGGCGGACGGCGCGATCAGCGAGGTCGCGGCCCATCCACCACGATCTCGTCCACGAACACCCAGGACGGCTTCTCCTCGGTGGCGCGCTTGCCGTTGCGGAGCAGTCGTCCCTTGGGCAGGGGGCCCGCATTGAGGAAGTGTACCCGCACGAAGCGGGCCTTGACGGTGGGGGTCTTGACGATGAGCGTATGGACGCTCCCCTCCATCTCCCCGCTGGTGTCGGTCGGTGCCGCCGTGCCGATTGCGGTGAAGGTCTGATTGTCGGTGGAGACGGCGACACGGAGTTCCCGTGCCGCGTGGATTCCCACGTTCGTCTCCTGGAGGAAACGCCCCGACACCCGCGCGACGTCCACGACCTTCTGCAGGTCGATGGTGGCGATCACATCCTTGCCCTCGAAGCCGAGCCACCCGTGCCCGCGATCCTCGGGGGTCCCCAAGATACCATCGGTCAGCGTCGCCGGGCCGGTTGCTGGGTAACGGCGATCTATTTTGACCGAGAGCGTCACCGGCTTCTGCCACGCAAGATGGCGCTGCAACGGCTTGCCTCGGGGCACATCGTCGGGCAGCATGCGTTTGCGCAACGTCTCGAAATGCCGCTCGATCCGACTGTCCCGACTCAGGTCCCACAGGGAGGTCTTCATCTCCCGCATGGCCAGGACCGAGACGATCCAGCTCTGCGTCCACCCCGCCTCGATGCACCAGGCACCCCAGCCCGCGTCGGCGTTCGATGCCCACGGCTCCCAACGCGCGTAGTCGAACGCCCGGAACCAGCCGCCATCCGTCTGCGGCACCCTCTCGCTGCGGACCTGAACCCGGCAGAGGAAATCCGCCAAGCGGTCCGCCATGGCCTGGATCTTCGCATCGCCGGTGGCAGCAGCCGCTTCGTGCAGGCCAAGGAAGGCGAAGTTGGTGGAATAGAGGAGGTCGGCCACCGGGTCGCCATTCGCGCCGATCAGCGACGCCTCGTGCTTGCCGTAGTCCTCGTTGCTGCGCGGGGGCGGGTACCGCCCGTACTCGAGACCGCCGATCTCCTCCCGAATGGCCCCGCAGGGCGCTTGTAGCTTGGCCACCTCCCGAACCGCGCGATAGAGCAGCTCCCGGTTCTCCGGCGTATCCTCCACCCGCACCAGCCAGGCCAGAGGCAGGAGGATGCGTGCCTTCTCCTGGGTCAGCCCGTTCGTCCACGGGATCCGGTCGGGGAACCGGCCCATGGTCAGCTGAATGGCAGTCTTGGGGCGATCGAGGAAGAGCTTGTAGCCAGTCTGTTCGTAGGCCCAGAGAAAGGCGGCCCAGAGAAAGGCCTCGTAATGGGGATGGGGGTTGATCCGCGCCGAGTCGAAATACTGCCGATAGCCACCGGCAAGGGCTGGCACATCGATCCGGCCGCCGCGGAAACCGTGGATTCCCGTCGTGCGCAGATTGGCGAGCAGGCACATCATGATGGCCTCGTCCCAGCGGTCCGTGTCCAGCAAGGCGGCAGTTGTGAGCGTGGCAAGCATGATCTTGGCGTTACCGTCGCCGTAGTTGGCCTTCAGCCAGCCGCCTTCCCCGGACGCGATCAGCCCATAGGCGCCATGGGCGGGATCGGCCCGCTCTGCCTTGCGCACCGCCGACTCGAAGAGGTAGTAATCCAGAGCGTTCTGCGCGATCTGCCCGTATCGCGCCGGGCCGCCGAGCTTCATGCCGAGAGCCAAGGTCATGGCCGACTCGCTGACGCAGTCGCCCCGGATGACCTTGCTGATGTACTGGGTACCGTCTGGCTTGAACCGCGAACGGACCCCCTCGATAATGCCCTTCGACCCATCCCCCGGGGCCGGACCGGTGATCAGGCCAGCTTTGTCGTACCACGCCAGTCCGCGCCGGATCGCCTGCCGCTGGGCATCCGGCGGCA